>JABFXM010000428.1 GCA_013361745.1 Gemmatimonadaceae bacterium
CCGCGCGCGGCCGTCGTGGCGGCGCGATGGGTCCGGAGTCCGGCGGCGAGCCCGAGATCGATCGCGAGCTGCTGAGCGACGTCTTCTCCGCGATGCGCCGCGCCGGGATCCAGACGGGCCTGGGCTTCGGCCGCGGCGGCCCGCCGGCGGTCGAGAGCGGCGATTACCTCGTCACCCTCGTCGCCGGCGACCGCAAGCTCCAGCAGGTGCTCCGTGTCGAACGCACCGCGACCGCGCCGGGAGGACAGGTGCGGGTGGAGGAGGTGGAGGAGGAGGACCTGCCGATGGGAGCGGGCGGGCAGGATCCGCGTTAGGCGTTAGGCAGGAAGCTGGAAGCAGGAAGCTGGAAGCTGATGGCAGTGAGCGACGGCGTGACCGCGGGGCGGTTGCGCCGTCGCTCACTGCTTAAAGCCTCCAGCTTCCTGCCTCCAGCCCCTCAGCCATCACAGCAGCCCCCGGATCCACCCCCCATCCACCGGGATCGACGCACCCGTCGTGTAGCTCGCGCGCTCGGAGCAGAGGAACGCGACCATCGCGCCGAACTCGCGCGGCTCGCCGAGTCGGCCCATCGGGATCTGCTGCTCGAAGATCGCGAGCTGCTCTTCCGATGTGGAGCCGCGCAGCTCGGCGTTCTTCGCGGCGAGGCTCGTCACGCGGTCGGTGCGCGTGTAGCCGGGCATCACGTTGTTCACCGTGACGTTGAACGGCGCGACCTCGTTCGCGAGCGTGCGCGCGAAGCCCGTGACCGCGGCGCGCACGCTGTTCGAGAGGATCAGGTTGTCCACCGGCTGCTTCACCGCGATCGAGGTGATGTTGACGATGCGTCCCCAGCGGCGCTCCTTCATCCCCGGCAGCACGGCGCGCGTCAGCTCGACGACGCTGTCGAGCGTCTGCCGCACGGCGGCGTGCCACGCCTCCATCGAGTGGCTCTCGAACGGTCCCGCGGGCGGGCCGCCGCCGTTGGTGACGAGGATGTCGACACGCCCGAACTCCTTCATCGCCGCGGCGGAGACCTGCGAGACGTCCTCCGCCTTCGAGAGATCGGCCGCGAGCGCGAGCACCGTCCGCTTCGACGCGGCGCGGATCGACGCCGCCGTCGCCTCGAGCGCTTCCTTCCCGCGCGCGCAGAGCACGAGGTCGCAGCCCTCGGCCGCGAGCTCCTCGGCCACCGCGCGGCCGAGTCCTCTGCTCGACGCGGCGACGAGAGCGACCCTGCCTTTCAGTCCGAGATCCATGACGCGTCGCTCGCTGCGTGAGTGATCGATGCTGCACGCCGCGCAATCTGTCGGCGTGCTTCCTGTCACCGCGGAAAGCTAACGTGAGAATTACGCTCACGACGCGTAACCACTCGCGCGAACAAGTAGTCTCCCCATGGAGCCGGCCCGGATGCGCCGGCGTGACCAGTCGTCATCGCCCATTGGTGATCATCATGCAGAATACCCGATCGTTCGCGTTGCTCGTCGCGCTCGCCGCGCTCGCCACCCCACTCGCCGCGCAGCAGCGCGCGTCGTCCGACAGCGACGACGTCGAGAGCCAGCAGCGCCCACCGAGACTCGCTGCCGGGCTCACCGCCGGCGCGCTCGATCGCGGCGCGAGCGCGAGCACTCAGTCGCTCGTCGCGATAGTTCAGCTTCAGCCACGCTCCTGGCTCTCGCTCTCCGTCGCGCCCGGCGTCGAGCGGACGACGTACGCCGGGGGCGGACTGGGGCGCGTCGGCGGGCCGAAGACGGGTTCCACCGGGAACGGCCTCGCGGACATCCCGATCAGCGCCGGCGTGTCGCACGGGTTCGAGCCGCTTCCCTGGTCGCCGGGAATCGCGGCCGAGCTGACGCAGACGCTCGCCGCCGGATCGATCACCAGCGGCACTGGCGTCGGCCACGGGACGACCAGCTTCTACGGCGCGATCGAGGCGACGCCGGTCGAGCGCCTCTCGCTCTCCGTCGGCGAATGGCGGCCGCTGTCGAGCGGGAGCGGCAACGGCGCCCTCGACGTCGAGGGTGCCCTCTCCCTCGGCCGCGCCACCGCGACGTTTGGCATGAGCAACGAGCTCGGCACCCCGGACTCCGGGACGGTGCTCGCCCGCTCGATCGCCGGCGGCATCGCGTACGCGCTCGCCGGTCCGCTCACCCTGACGGTCGATGCCGGCCACGGGCTCACGACCGGCGCGCCACGCTGGAGCGTCGAGGTCGGACTCGGCACCGCCTTCGCCGGCCTCTCGCCGATCAGCGCCAGCTCGCCGCTGCGGCGAATGAAGAAGTCCTTCGGCGCCGGGTCGGCGTCGGGGAGCGGATACTCGAAGAAGCCGCGCTGATCGCGCGTCGTCGAGCGGCGCTCAGCGCGATCCGTCGCGCCGCTCGACGACCGCGAGGGTGCAGCGCGAGATGCAGACGAGCCGCCCCCGCTCGTCGGTGATCTCGATCGACCACACCTGCGAGGTGCGTCCGACGTGCAGCGGCATGCCGGTCGCGCGGACGATGCCGTCCTTCATCGCGCGGATGTGATTGCCGTTGATCTCCTGGCCGACGACGGCGAAGCGATCGCGGTCGACACGCCCCGCCGCGCCCAACGACGCGACCGTCTCGGCGAGCGCGATCGATGCGCCGCCATGGAGCAGGCCGTACGGCTGCCGCGTGCGATCGTCCACCGGCATCGTCGCGACGACGCGGTCGTCGGTGAGCTCGACGATCTCGATGCCGAGCGCCCCGGCGAGGGTGTTCGTGGGAAGCCGACGAACCCAGTCGGGGAGTGTGGACACCGTGCTACTTCTGATGGAAGTAGCTGTCCGTGTGGTTCAGCCAGTCCGCCCGCGGCGGGCTGAAGACGTCGATGTCGAGAGTGTCCTCGAGCGCCATCGCCTTGTGCAGCACGTTCGACGGGATCCAGAGCACCTCGCCCGCGCGCACCACGACCTCCTCGGCGCCGTCGTCGCCGATCCAGAAGTGCAGTGCCCCCTCGAGGATCCAGGTGATCTGCTCGTTCTCGTGCGAGTGTTTCGGCACGACGCTCCCCTTCTCGAGGTAGACCTGGGCGAGCATCATCCGCTCCCCCGTGACGAGCCGGCGCGAGAGCTGGTCCGTGACGCGCTCCTTCGGGAGGTCGGACCAGCGGAAGAACTTCGTTTTCACAGGGGTCAGGGGCCAGGGTCGGGGGTCAGCCTCGGCGTTAGGCAGCCGTGATCAGGAAGCGGCAGCAGGGAGCGCCGTTCGAGCGGTAGCAGTGCTCGCGCACGGTCGTTCCAGTGGACTCGGCGAGCATCGTCTCGACGGCGCGGCAGGTCTCGGGGTGGCCGACGACGGCCTGCGCGAGCGGGCAGCCGTGGCCGCGGACCTCGTAGCCGCCGTCCACCGGCACGACGTCGGCGTCGCCACCGAGCTCGCCGAGCAGCGCGGCGGCGGCCTTCGCACGCTTGTCGAGCGGCCCCTTGGCCGCGGTGTCCGGCGCGATCCGCCGGCCCACGGAGCGCATCAGCGAGACCAGCTCCTGGCGGCTGTGGCGCTCCTCGAGGACGTCGAGCAGCGCGCGAAGGACCGGGGCATACGCGGAGGAGAAGATCGTGCCCGCCCCTGGAGCGATGCCGTACTCCGTCGCCGGCTTGCCGCCCGTCCCCTCGCGCCGGATGCCGACCGCGGCGACGACCCCGTCCCGCTGCAGCGTCGCGAGCTGCGCGCGCACGGCGTTGTCGGTGAGGCCGAGCTCCGCGGCGAGATCCTCGACGCTGCGCGCCCCGCGCCGCAGGAGCGCGACGATGCGCCCCCGCGTCGTTTCGCCGAAATGTCGCTTCCACCAGGTCATGAGCTCCTCCGTCCTGTCTCCCGAAGAATAGCAGACCAGACGCCGGGAAACAATAAGTCAAGGATTTCCTTGACAAATTACGGACCCGCTCGTATGCTCCCGATACGGCCGGCGCACGCCTGTGGCGTTCCGGCCATCACTTCCTACTTCAGGAGCACGTCCATGCAGAGCATCACGCTCACGACCCGAGCCGCCGCGATCGCCGCCGTCCTCACCATCTCCCCGCTGCTGCTCTCCGCGCAGGCACGCTCCGAGCGCGCCGCGCCGGCGCCCGCCGCCGCGGCGGCGAAGTCGGCGCTCGACGACCCGACCATCGTCGCGATCTTCGACGCCGCGAACAGCTGGGACATCGAGACGGGCCGCATCGCCGCGAAGAAGGGGACGACGAAGGCGGTGCGCGACTTCGGG
>JABFXM010000043.1 GCA_013361745.1 Gemmatimonadaceae bacterium
ACTCCATCCGCCGACCGACTTCAGCCCGAGGAAGACGAGCGGGATGAAGCCGAAGACGATGAGGAAGAACTGCAGCACCTCGTTGTAGATCGCGCTCGTCAGCCCGCCGAAGAGCACGTACGCGAGCACGATCACCGCGCTCACGAGGACGCTGACGTTGAAGCTCCAGCCGAGCAGGAGGTGGAAGAGCTTCCCCATGGCGTACATCGAGATGCCGGAGGAGAAGATCGTCATCACCGCGAAGGAGAAGGCGTTCAGGGTGCGCGTCTTCTCGTCGAAGCGGAGCCGAAGGTACTCGGGGACCGACCGCGCCCGCGAGCCGTAGTAGAAGGGCATCATGAAGAGCCCGACGAAGACCATCGCCGGGATCGCGCCCACCCAGTAGAAGTGGTTCGTCGCGATGCCGTACTTGGCGCCCGAGGCGCCCATCCCGATGACCTCCTGCGCGCCGAGGTTCGCCGAGATGAAGGCGAGTCCCGTGACCCACGCCGGGAGCGAGCGCCCCGCGATGAGGAACTCGCCGCTCGTCGTCATCCGTCGCCGCAGCATCCAGCCGACCCCCAGCACGGCGGCGAAGTACACCGCCATGATGAGATAGTCGATCGGCGTGAGTGAGGTGAGCGGAGTGGTGTCCATGAGCTATCCCCAGTGGAAGGTGACCGCGGCGCCGGTGCCGCGCGACGCCGCCAACCTAGCTCTGCGCGGCGCCGTCTGCCAGCACCAACACCGGGGATTTCGCTATCGCACGACCGGACACCCCGCGGCCACCGGCACCGGCTGGCCGTTCCCGCTGGTGAAGGTGAAGCGCGCGCTCTGCGTCGCCGCCGAACTGTTGCCGGCGAAGACGGTGAAGGTCCCCGGCTCGACGACCCGCCGCATCGAGGCGTCGTAGAACGCGAGGTCGCGCGCGTCGAGCGCGAAGTCGACGACGCGGCTCTCTCCCGGGGCGAGTGTGACGCGCCGGAAGCCGCGCAGCTCGCGCACCGGCCGCGTCACGCTCGAGACGTCGTCGCGGAGGTAGAGCTGGACGACCTCCGTCCCCGCGACGCGGCCGCTGTTGGTGACGCTCACGCGCACGTGCAGCGTGTCGCTCGCGCCCATCGTCTGCGCGGAGAGCTGCGGCGCGCCGATGGTGAACGTCGTGTAGCTCAACCCGTGGCCGAAGACGTAGAGCGGGGTGTAGGAGACGTCGAGATAGCGCGAGACGTACTTGTCGTTGTCGTTCGACGGGCGGCCGGTGTTCTTGTGCGCGTAGTAGATCGGCACCTGCCCGGTCACGCGCGGGAAGGTCACCGGCAGCTTGCCGCTCGGGTCGTAGTCGCCGAAGAGGACGTCGGCCACAGCGTTGCCGTGCTCGACGCCGAGGAACCAGCTCTCGACGATCGCGGGAGAGATGTCGTTCAGCTCCTGCATCGCGAGCGGGCGGCCGTTCATCAGCACGACCACCGTCGGCGCGCTGGTCGCGGCGCGGACGGCGCGGACGAGCTTCATCTGCGCGCCGGGGACGTCGATGGTGGCGCGGCTGCTCGCCTCGGCGCTCATGTCCGGCGTCTCGCCGACGACGACGATCACCGCGTCGGCGCGCTTCGCGGCAGCAACGGCGTCTGCGATCCCGCCGGTGTCGGCGGTGACCGAGGCGCCGCGCGAGAAGACGACGTTCGCGTTAGGCAGCGCCGCCTTGATCCCGGCGAGCACCGAGATCGCGTCCTCCCAGTGCCCCTGCCCGGTCCAGTTGCCGAGCGCCGCGCCCGCGTCCTCGGCGAGGGAGCCGATGACGGCGACGGTCTTGAGATCCTTGCGCAGCGGCAGGACGTTGCCGTCGTTCTTGAGGAGCACGATCGACTCGCGCGCCGACTGACGCGCGATCGCGCGCGACGCGGGCGTCACCATCGCGCTCGCCTCGCCCTGTGCCGTCGCGCCGTGGTACGGATCGCGGAAGAGACCGAGCCGGTACTTCATGCGCAGGACGCGTCGCACCGCCTCGTCGAGCGTGGCCTGCGAGACGCGGCCGGAACGGACGAGCGCGGGCAGCGCGTGGCGATAGCTCTCGCTCACCATGTCCATGTCGACGCCCGCATTGATCGCCGCCGCGGCGATGTCGGCGGTGTCGGCGCCGATGCCGTGGTTGAGCAGCTCACCGATGCCGGTCCAGTCGCTGACGACCATCCCGTCGAAGCCCCACTCATGGCGGAGGATCTGCGTCGTGAGGAGCGGGTTCGCGTGGGCGGGGATCCCGGCAACCTCGTTGAAGCTCGACATCAGCGACGCCGTCCCCGCGCAGACCGCGGCGTGGAAGGGCGGCAGGTAGACCTCGCGCAGCGTGCGCTCGGAGACGTCGGCGACGTTGTAGTCGCGTCCCGCCTCCGCCGCGCCGTACGCCGCGAAATGCTTCGCCGTCGCGGCGATCGAGGCGTGGTCGGCGAGGCTCGCGCCCTGGAAGCCGCGCACGCGCGCGTCGGCGAAGGCGGCGCCGAGGTACGGATCCTCGCCCGCTCCCTCGACGATGCGTCCCCAGCGCGCGTCGCGGGCGATGTCGACCATCGGCGCGAAGGTCCAGTGCAGCCCCGCCGCGCTCGCCTCGGCGGCCGCGACGTGCGCGGTCTGCCGCGCGAGGTCCGGGTCCCAGCTCGCCGCCTCGCCTAACGGCACGGGAAAGGTCGTGCGGTAGCCGTGGATGACGTCGAGCCCGAAGACGATCGGGATGTGCATGCGCGACTGCTCCACCGCGACGCGCTGGATCTTGGCGATGGTGTCGGCACCGACGACGTTGAAGAGCGAGCCGATCTCCCCGCGCCGGAGCATCTCGACGCCGGCGACGTTGCCGCCGGGTCCCGTCGCCGCGAGCCCCGAGAGCTGGTTGAGCTGCCCGACCTTCTCCTCGAGGGTCATCTTCGCGAGCAGCGAGTCGACGAATCGATCCTCGCCGGCGGCGCGGACGGTCGGCGACGCTGCCGGCATCGCGGAGGTGGCGGGCCGCTGCGGTGCGCAGGCACTCGCCACGACCAGCGCGAGAGTGAGGATCGTCGAGCGGGGAAAGGCGCGGGTCATGGGCAGGCGGGTTGTTTGGGCGGACGGGCCGGTGCGCGTGTCGTTGACATCGGCGCTCCGCACGGAAGATTCGCGGAGTAGCCAGGCAGAGTCCAGTCCTCCACGCCAGCAGCGAGCAGCCCCGCTTCCCATGCGCCATCGCTCTCACGCACGTAAGTCACCGCGCACACCTTCGCGGGTCGTCCTTCTCACCGCGGTGTTCCTCGTCGCGGTCGCGGCGGGATGCAGCAGCTCCTACAAGGGGCCCGACACCGGTCCCCTCCCACCGCCGCCGCCGGTACACGCCGCGAAGTGGGCGCAGGTCTGGAGCGACGAGTTCGACGGCCCGACGATCGACCCCGCGAGCTGGATCGTCGTCGACGGAGCGGTGAACGTGAACAACGAGCTGGAATACTACACGCCCAGCGAAGCCTACATCGAGAACGGCGCCCTCGTCCTCCGCAGCGAGCGACAGAGCCTCGGCGGACGGTCGTACACCTCGGCCGAGGTGCGCACCGGGACGAAGCATACCGTGAGTCAGGGAAACGCGATCGAGTGGCGGACGCAGGTTCCTTCGGGCAAGGGGATATGGCCGGCGAACTGGCTCGTCAACACGCCATGCACCGGCCTCACCGGCTGCCCGAGCTGGCCACCGGAGATCGACGTGCTCGAGATGAAGGGAAGCGCGCCGACGACGAACATCATGACGCACTGGTGGGGCACGTACCCGAACCAGCAGCACGAGACGAGCACCTGGACGGCCGCGACGAGCCTCGCCGACGGCTACCACACGTACCGCCTCGAGTGGTATCGCGATAGCATCCTCTGGCTGGTCGACGGGGTGCAGCGCGCGAAGCACACCGCGAACATTACGGGGGGGCAGTTGCAACTGGTGATGAACACCGCGGTGGGGGGAGATATCGACGGGGCGCCCGATGCGACGACGGTCTTTCCGCAGTATCAGCGGATCGATTACGTCCGGGTGTATCGCGATACGGCGAATACGTACTCTCCGTGAAGACGGGGCCGGACGCTCGGAAAGAGCGGGGCAGGTGCCATTGGAAAGAGCGGGGCGGGGAGCGAGATACCGCGGTGCCGGGGGCGAGGGGCGGGGCTGGTGGCTCGGCGGCGTTTCCTTCTCGGGTCGCGTCGGGGGTCGGGGGGCATTCCAG
>JABFXM010000239.1 GCA_013361745.1 Gemmatimonadaceae bacterium
CTCGCGGTCGACATCGGGCCGTTCGCGCTGACGAACGTCCCGGCTAGCTTCGCCGCGACGGGCGGCGCGACGAAGGCGCGGGTGGGACTCGACTTCCTCGGCGGCCTCGCACCGACGATGGACCAGGCCGCGGGGAGGCTGCTGCTGCGGCGGAGCGGCCGGATCGCGACCGACGCGCCGGGCCAGCGCATCCCGACGCTGGCCTACCCGGGCGGGCTCTGGCTGGTGCAGCGCGACGGCGTCTGGCCGTTAGGCGGCGCCGCCGCCCGCGCGACGATCGGCGGACGCCCGTGGATCCTCGACGCGAAGCGGGGCGAGGTCATCCTGCTCGACCGGTAGGGAATCCGGGCTGCGGCTGCACTTCGCTCCGGCGCCCCGCTGTCATCGTGGCCGAGCGAGCCGTGCCGGGGAAACGACAATCACGCGGATCGACACGGATTTTCACGGATACGGCCGCGGGGGCACATCGTCGAGATCATCCGCCCAGCGTGTCCCCAGACGTCTACTTCGCGAGCGCGACGAGCGCCTCCTCGCAGGCATCGAGACAGAGCGCCAACCGGTCCGGGGTGTGGTCACCCATGTGTCCCACGCGGAAGGTCGTCTCACGCAGCTTGTCGTAGCCGGCGCCGATGACGAAGCCGCGCTCGCGCACCGCGGCCGCCATCGCCGGTCCGGTGACGCCCGCGGGGAGCACGACGGCGCTCACCGTCATCGAGCGCTCACCCTCGGGCGCGAGCACGCGCAGCGGCAGCCCCGTGCGGCGGGCCACGTCGTCGACCCACCTCCAGGTCTGCTCGGCCATCGCGCGGTGGCGCGCCCAGCGGCGTTCCATCGTCTCGGCGGCGATGCGCGCGAGCTGCACGTCGAGGGCGTAGAAGAGCGGGAGCGCGGGGGTGTTCGGCGTCTGGTTCTTCGCCGCGTAGCTCTCGAACTCGACGAGGTCGAAGTAGAGGCCGCGTCCCTTCGCCGCGGGCGCGGTCTTCATGTACGCGGCCGACGCGACGCCTAACGCGAGCCCGGGCGGGAGGGCGAGCGCCTTCTGCGAGCCGGTGAGGGCGAAGTCCATGTCCCACTCGTCGAACAGCAGCGGCGTCCCGCAGACGCCGGTGACGCTGTCGACGAGGCAGAGCGCGCCCGCGTCGCGGCAGAGGCGCGTCGCCGTGTGGACGTCGCTCTGCGCCCCGGTCGACGTCTCCGAATGCACGAGCGTCACCGCGACGTAGCGCTTCGCCACGAGCCGGCGGCGCAGCTCGTCGAGATCGACGGCGCGGCCGAGAGGGACGTCGAGCACGTCGGTGTCGCGCTCGCAGGAGCGGGCGATGTGCGCGAAGCGCTCGGAGAAGGCGCCGTTGACGACGGCGAGGATCGGCCCCGGGGGAGCGCAGCGGACCGCGGCCTCCATCAGCCCCGTCGCCGACGAGCTGCTGATCAGGATGGGGCGCGTCGTGCGGAAGACGTCCTGCATCCCCTTCTGCAGCCGCGCGAAGAGCGCCTCGAAGTCCTTTCCGCGGTGCGCGATCATCGGACGCGTCATCGCCTGGAGCACCGACAGGTGCACCTCGGTGGGACCGGGGAGGAAGAAGGTGCCGAAGGTCTGGTCGCTGGGGCTCATGCGAGGATGATCTGCTCGAGATGTGGGAACGATTCGACGACGAAGTCCGCCTTCTCGACCACCGGCTCGCGCCGGACGAAGCCGGTGTACGCCGCGAAGGCGTCGACCACTGGACGTATCGCGAGATCGGTGGCGCCGTCGCCGACGGCGAGCACCGGCGCGCGGAGCGCGAGCGCACGGACGACGTCGGCCTTGCCGCGCTGCGTGGCGAGAGGCGAATCGCGCTCGAAGCCGGTGTACTCACCGTGCGCCTCGAAGTACACCGAGACCGCGCGCAGCGCGCTGCCGCTCACGCCGAGCGAGAGCGCGAGGGGGACGATCGCCTCGCGGATGCCGCCGCTCACGATCGCGATCGCGACGCCCGCGTCGCGGAGTCGGGCGACGGTTTCCTTCGCCCCGATGGCCATCGCGTCGACGTAGCGCTTCGACAGCGCCTCGATCTCGCGGTGCGTCGGGCGGATCATCGAGAGGCGCTTGCCATAGATCTCGTCGAGCGCGATCTCGCCGCGCATCGCCATGTCGGTGAGCTCGGCGATGCGCTTCGCGAAGTCGGGCCCGCGCTGCGCGGCGAGCCAGTCGATCCCCTCGACGCCGGCCAGCGTCGAGTCGACGTCGAGCACCACGCTCGCGAACTTCGGGCTCGTCTCGCTCACAGCACGTTGCCCGGCGCGAGGATACCTTTCGGGTCGAGCTCGCGCTTCATTGCTCTCATCGCCGACTGCTGCAGCGGCGAGAGCTGCAGGGGCAGCCATTTGCGCTTGAGCTTTCCGATCCCGTGCTCCGCCGCGACGGTGCCGCCCATCGCGATCACCGCGCGCAGCGTCTCCTCGACGACGTGCTCGATGCGCTTCACCGCCTCGGCGTCATCGGCGATGAAGTTCTGGTGCGGGTGGCCGTTCCCGGCGTGCCCGTAGATCACCGCCTGATCGATCCCCGCTTCGTCGGCGAGACGCCGCGCTGTCGCGATCGCCTCGTGCAGGCGGCGAAAGGGCACCGCCCAGTCCGTGGAGACCTTGCGGCCGCCGTGCGGTCGCTGCCGCGCGCCACGCTCGTTCATCGTCGCCGGCACCGCGTGCCGCGCCTCCCGGGCCTCGCGCAGCAACGCTTCGCTCTCGAGCACGCGCAGGTCGTCGACGAGCGCACCGCACGACTCGGCGAGCTCGAGCCACTGGTCGAGGGGCGCTTCGCCGTGCCCCGCGTCCTCGGCGTAGACGAGCGCCGCCGTCCCCGGCGCCGCCAGGCGGTCGCCGTGCGCGCCGGCAGCGACGGCGAGCGCGAGCGCGTCGAAGTACTCGAGGCAGCGCGGCGCGACGATGGATGACTCGCGCGCCGCGACGACGAAGCGCAGCGCGTCGTGCTCGTTCGTGAACGGGACGGCGAGACCGACCACGCGCTCCGGCAGGGGAAGCAGCGCGAGCTCCGCGCTCGTGACGATGCCTAACGTGCCCTCGCTGCCGACGAACCAGTCGATCGGGTCGTGGGCGAGCGCGTAGCCGACGGTGTTCTTCTCGAGCGGGTTGCGGCGCAGCTCTACCGTCTCGCCGGAGGCGAGGACGACGGTGAGGGCGCGGACGTGGGCGCGCGTCGCGCCGTAGCGGAGGGTGCGTGCGCCGGAGGCGTTGCAGGCGATCGCGCCGCCGATGGTGCAGGACTCCTCGCTCGTCGGGTCGGGGGCGAAGAGCAGCCCTTCGGCGGCCGCCGCGCGCTTCACGTCGGCGACGATCGCACCGGCCTCGACGCGCACCGTTCGCGCGGCGGCGTCGACGTCGAGCACGCGGTCCATCGCGCGCAGCGAGAGCAGCACGCCGTGATCGGCGATGGAGGCGGCCGTGGTGCTCGTCTGCCCGCCCGCGGGGGTGAGCGTGCTGCCGTTCGACGCGCACTCGCGCACCACGGCGACGGTCTCTTCGTGGCTCGACGGGCGCGCGACGGCGTCGGGAACCATGCGCAGCCCCGACGCGTCCTGCGCGAACCCCTCGCGCAGCGCGAGGTCGCGCTCGAGCGCGCGCGTCACGTCGCGGCGGAGCTTCCGAAGCGGACGATGGTCGCCGTCAGCACGTCGGGGAGCTCGAGGAGCTTCCGGCAGATCTCGGTGCTGACCGGCGGATCGACGGTGATCGCCGCGAGCGCCTCGCCGCCCTGGGCGAGCCGCGCCTGATGATACTCGGCGATGTTCACCTTCGCCTCGCCGAGCACCGTGCCGACGTGTCCGATGACGCCGGGGACGTCGTTGTTGGTGAGGACGATGAGCACCTCGCGCGGGGCGACGTCGACGTGGAAGCCGCCGATGCGCGTCAGCCGCCACGCGGCGTCGCGCGGCGCGATCCCCGCGACCGCGAGCTCCTGCATCCCCGCGGCGAGGGACACTTCGACGCTCGACGAGTGCGAGAGCTGCGAGCTCTCCGTCACCGCGATCTCGATCCCGCGCGACGCGGCGAGGGCGCGCGCGCTGATCATGTTCAGCCGCTCCGACTCGAGCACTCCCTCGAGGGCGCCGACCGCGGCGGCGGCGGCGAGGACCTCACCGGCGCCGGCGAGGTCGGGACCGTAGCGCACGGTGAGGCGCTGTACAGATC
>JABFXM010000230.1 GCA_013361745.1 Gemmatimonadaceae bacterium
GAGCCACGCCGCGCCGCGGACGCCGCTCGAGTCGCCGTGAACGTTAGGCACGACGCGCGTCGCGATCGTGTCGGAGAAGACCCATTGCGGGAGACCTGCGCTCGCCGCCTCGGCGAGTCCGGAGATGTTGGACATTCCACCACCGAGGACGATGACGTCGGGATCGAGCACGTTGATGACGGAGGAGAGGCCGCGGGCGAGACGGTCGTGATAGCGCGCCATCGACGCGCGCGCCGCGGGATCGCCGGCGCCTGCCGCGGCGACGATCTCGCGCGTCGTCAGGCGCTCGCCGGAGACGGCGGCGTGATCGTGCACGAGCCCGGGGCCGGAGAGCCAGGTCTCGATGCAGCCATGCTTCCCGCAGTAGCAGGGCGGGCCGGGGATCTCCTCGACCGTGCGCCAGGGGAGGGGATTGTGTCCCCACTCGCCGGAGATCTGGTTCACGCCGATGAGGCACTTCCCGTCGACGACCACGCCGCCGCCGACGCCGGTGCCGAGGATGACGCCGAAAACGATGGCGGCGCCAGCGGCCGCGCCGTCCGCCGCCTCGGAGAGGGCGAAGCAGTTCGCGTCGTTCATGAGTCGCACCGGGCGGCCGAGTCGCGACTCGAGATCACGATGAAGCGGCTGGCCGTTCAGGCAGACGGAGTTCGAGTTCTTCACCAGACCAGTGGCGGCGACGACGGTGCCGGGGATGCCGATGCCGATGGTCCCGCGCTCGCCGGCCGACTCCTCGAGCCGCTGCACAACGCCCGCGATCGCTTCGATCGTAGGATTGTACGCCTTGGGGGTGTCGACCCGGTGGCGGTGGGTGATCTCTCCGTCGTCGGCGAGGGTGATGCCTTCGATCTTCGTTCCCCCGAGGTCGATGCCGATTCGCATGGCACAAGATGATCGAACGTCGCGCGACGCGTCAGGTCGTCGCCTCGCCCCAGCGCCGGCTCACCTGGTCGGCCACCACCGCGACGACGATGACGACGCCGAGGGCGATCTTCTGCACGTAGGGGTCGACGTCGGCGAGGTTGAGTCCGTTGGTGAGGACGCCGATGAACATCGTCCCCCAGAGTGTCCCGGCGATCGTGCCGCGCCCCCCGCTGAGCGACGTCCCGCCGACGACCACCGCGGCGATGACGTCGAGCTCGTACTGGTTCCCCGCGTTAGGCACCCCCGCGCCGAGCCGCGACGCGAGCGCGAGCCCGGCGAGTCCGGCCAGCGCCCCGTTCAGCGCGTAGATCATCCACGTCACGCGCCGGATGTCGATACCGGCGAGCCAGGTCGCGACGGGATTTCCGCCCACCGCGTAGACGTGGCGCCCGAAGGCGGTCTGCGTCAGGACCAGCGCGCCGAGCAGCATCACCGCGGCCATGAGGGTCACCGGGCCCGGGACGCCGAGCACCGCCGAGCGGCCGAGCACCCCGAACCAGGGCGGCATCCCGCCGATGCTGCGCCCGTCGGAGACGATGAAGGCGAGCCCGCGCGCCGCGGTGAGCATCGCCAGCGTCGCGACGAAGGCGGGTACGCGCGCCCACGCGACGAGCGCGCCGCTGACCGCCCCCGTCGCCAGTCCGATGCCTAACGCGATGAGGACGACGAGCACCGCGGGGATGCCGTGCGACGCCGCGAGCGCGCCGGCGACGCCGGTGAGGGCGACGACGCTGCCGACCGAGAGGTCGATCCCGCCGCTGACGATGACCGCGGTCATCCCGACGGCGAGGATCCCCGTGATCGCGACGCTCATCGCGATGTTGAGGAGATTCGCGACGGAGAGAAAGCCGGGCGCGACCGCGGCGAACACCGCCGCCTCCACCAGCGTCGCGGCGACGAGCGCGTACTCGGCGACGCGCTGGCGCGTGACGCGGAAGCGCGGCACGACGCTCAGGTCGTCGGCGCGCCGCCCATCGCGCGAACGGAGTCGGCGTCGATGATGCGGACCGGGACGGCGATCACCGCCGGCGGCGCCTGGCCGGCGAAGTGCGCGGCGATCGCCGCGACGGTGCGGTGGCCGATGTCGTTCGGCTGCTGCGCGACGTCGGCCTTGAGCTGCGTCCCGCCCGCGATCGCCTTCAGCGCCTCCGGCGCCGCGTCGTAGCCGACGATCACGAGATTCTTCAGGCCGTGCGTCTCGGCGCTCGAGAGCGCGCCGAGCGCGGTCTCGTCGTTGATCGCGAAGACGGCGGCGAGGTCCGGGTGGGCCTGGAACATGTCGTCGGCCGCGCGGAGGGCGCGGTCGCGGACCCCCGCGCCGTTGATCGCGGCGACGACGTGGATCCCCGGGTACTTCGCGATCGCCTCGCGAAAACCGCTCTCGCGGTCGATCACCGACTGGAGCTCCGGCTGGCTGATGATCCCGACGTTCCCCTTGCCGCCGATCGCCTTCGCGACGTACTCCGCGGCGAGCCGGCCGCCGGCGACGTTGTCGGAGGCGACGTGCGAGACGACCTTGCCGCCCTGCGCGGCGATGTCGGCGGTGAAGACGGGGATGTTCGCCGCGTTCGCCTTCTCGATCGCCGGGGCGATCCCCTTGGTGTCGGTCGGGCAGACGACGATCGCGTCCACGTGCTGCACGAGAAAGTTGTCGATCTCCGACTGCTGCTTGGCGAGATCGAAGTCGCCGGTGGTGATGATCAACTTGTAGCCGCGCTTCGCCGCCTCGTCGCGGAGCCCGCGCTCGAGCTGCCGATAGAAGTCGTGCTCGCGGGTGAGGAGGGAGACGCCGATCGTCTTCGTGGCGCGGTCCGAAGCGGCATCCTTCGGTTTGCAGGCGAGGAGTGACGCCGCGAGGAGAACGAGAAGCGCGCTACGGGACATCGGGACTCCGGTCTGATGGATCGGAGAAGGTGCAACTGAGGGGGGACGGCGGCAAGCGGAACTGCCATGAGGCACGAGGCACGAGGCTAGTGTCATGACTTCTGAGTCATGAGGCGGGAGGCAGAAGGCCACAGGCTGGAAGCAACCACGTCGCCGCCAGCTTCCTGCCTCCAGCTTCCAGCCACCGCGGTCATGACACTAGCCTCATGTCGCATGGCCGTACCCCCTCCCGTGACCCTCCCGCCCATTCGACCGTCCCGGAAATGGCAGGAGCGCACCCGCGGAGCACGATGCACCGGTGCGGCGCTCCATTCAACTCGGCGAACTGGTTTGTCCATCCGCACTCAGCTCGGGTACGCAGCCCGCGCGATTCGCATGTTCGTGCGCCCGAATGCGCGGCGCATCGGCTTCACCCTTCTCCTCGCCCTCGCGGTCTCCGTCGCCTCGGCGTACGAGCCGCTCCTCCTCAGGCTCGTCGTCGACCGGCTCGCGGCGGTGAGCGTCGCCCACGAGCAGGGGCCCGCGGTGCGCCAGGCGCTCACCGGGGTCGTCGCCCTCTTCGCCGCGGTGCTCGCCGGACGGCTGCTCGGCGCGGCGTGGGTGACGACGTCGAGCTGCGCGGTGCGACTCAACATGGAGTACCAGCTCCGCTCGAAGGTCGCGGCGAAGCTCAGCGTCCTCTCCTCGAAGACGCATGGCGAGATCGGCACCGGCGGGCTGCGCTTCGCGGTGGACGAGAGCGCGCCGCAGAGCGCGCGCGCCTTCTCCGACGTCGCGTTCCGGCTCCTTCCGATGCTCGCGTACCTGAGCGTCGCCGCGTGGGGGATGTCGCGGCTCGACGGCTCGATCACCGCGGCGGTGCTCTGCCTCGCGCCGATTCCCGCGCTCGTCGCGCTCGCGGCGAAGCGCATCCAGGCCAAGCGCGACCGGATGCTCCACGGCTTCTGGATTCGCATCTGGAGCGGCTACACGGAGCTCCTCAACGGGATGGGGACCGTGCGCGCCTTCGCGATGGAGCGCGTCGAGGAGCGCCGGCTCATGCGGCGGATGAAGTGGGCCTTCGCGAGCATCCAGCGCGGCGTCCACATCGACGCCCGTGTCACCGTCGCGGCCGGCCTCGCGGAGCTCACGGCGCGCGTCGTCGTGCTGACGCTGGGCGGGCTGCTCGTGGTGCGCGGCGAGCTCACCGTCGGATCGCTCCTCGCGTTCCTCGGCTACGTCGGCGGCGTGTTCGCGCCGATCCAGCAGATCGTCGATCTCTACCCGACGACGCGCAAGGCGGCGGTGGCGCTCGAGAGCGTCTTCCACGTGCTCGACGCGGAGGAGGAGGCGCCCGACGTGGCCGATGCGACCCCATGTCCGCCGATCCGCGGCGAGAT
>JABFXM010000537.1 GCA_013361745.1 Gemmatimonadaceae bacterium
GCCGGCCCGGACGGCAGATCGAAGGGCACCGAGAGCGAGAATCCCACGAACGCGGCGATCACGGCGGCGACGAGCGCGACGAGAAAGATCCCCTGCATGCTGCGCGCGACGAGCATCCCCGTCACCGCCGGCAGCACGAGGAAGTTGAACACGAGCATCACGCCGGCGAACTGCATCGCGAAGGCGATGACGACGCCGAGCGTGAAGTACAGCAGGAGGTTCCACCAGGTGACGTTGTAGCCCAGCGTCCGCGCCGTCTCGCGATCGAACGACACGAAGAGAAATTCCTTGTAGAAGACGAGATGGACGAGCAGCACCGGGATGCTGACGCCGAGCAGCACCCACACGTCGCCGCGCGTGATCCCGAGGATGTTCCCCTGGAGGAAGATGTCGTGCGCCTCGCCGGAGGCGGCCTTCGAGATGAGGAGGATCCCCAGCGCGGCGGCGACCGCGTAGGTCACGCCGATCGTCGCGTCGGGAGGGACCCCGGCGCGCGCGCCGCCGCCGAGGCCGAAGAACACCGCGCCAGCCATCGCGAAGGCGAGCGAGAACGCGACCGGATGCGCCGTCATGCCGGTGAGCCAGCCCATCCCGCTCATGAACAGCGCGAGCGCGATTCCCATCGACGAGAGCTGCGCGATCGCCGCGCCGACGAACACGATCCGGCGGAGCACGACGTAGACGCCGAGGGCCGCGCAGACGACCGAGATGATCAGCGCCCCGTAGAGCGCGTCCTTGAAGAGCAGGGCGGCGCTAAGCATGCGGCCTCGTCCCCACCACCTGCTGGCCGTCGCGGCGGGCGACGACGAGGCGGTGCCCGTGCATCTCGTCCACGTCCACCGGAATGCCGTACATGTGCGAGAGGGTCTGCTCCGTCATGATCTCGCCGACGGTGCCGATCCGGAAGCCGCGCTCGACGACGAGCGCGATCCGGTTCACGTAGTTCGCGACCTCGTTCAGCGCGTGGCTCACCATCAGCACCGTGAGGTTGTCGCGCTCGTGGAGCTCCCGAACGAGGCCGAGGATCTGCGTCGTCGAAACGAGATCCATGCCATTGGTCGGCTCGTCGAGGATCAGTACCGTGGGATCGCCGACGAGCGCTCGCGCGATGAGCGCGCGCTGCTTCTGCCCGCCGGAGAGCGCGTTGAGCGGACGCTCCGCCAGGTCGAGGATGCCGACGTGCTCGAGCGCGGTGCACGCCAGCTCGCGGTCCTTCGCCGTCGGCCGCCGGCCGAGTCCCACACGGTCGTAGCGGCCCATCAGCACCACGTCGACGACCTTGAGCGGGAAGTTGTAGTCGACCGAGTCGCGCTGCGGCACGTAGCCGAAGCGGAGACCGGGCGCGATGGTCACCGTTCCCTGCAGTGGTTCGAGGCTGCCGAGGATCGCGCGGAGGATGGTCGTCTTTCCCGCGCCGTTAGGCCCGACGAGCCCGAGGAAATCGCCCTCGGGAATGTCGAAGGTGAGGTCCGAAAGCACCACGCGACGCCCGTAGCCGAGCGTCGCGTGGTCGAAGGTGATGAGTGCGGTCATTGCGAGCGGTTATCGAAGGGCTGCCGCGACTGCCTGGATGTCCTTCGTCATCAGGGTGATGTAGTCGGGAACGTCCCTTGCCCCGCCGACGGAGGGTGGGACGATGAGCACCGTCCCGCCGAGGTTCTTCGCCACGAGGTCGGACATCTTCCGGTCGTAGAACGGCTCCTGCACCACGACCTTCGCCCCGGCCTGCTTCGCGTCACGGATCACCTCGAAGACGTGTGACGGCGAGGGCGGAACCCCCGGCTTCGGCTCCATGTACGCGACGATCCTCATCCCGGTGTACTGGGCGAAGTAGCGCCAGCTCGTGTGGTAGGCGATGACCGGCTTCCCGCGGATCTGCGCGAGGTACGGCGCCCACGTCTTCTCCGCCGCGTTGAGACGCGCCTCGAACGCCTTCTCGTTGGCCTCGTATCGATCCTCGTTCTTGCGATCGAGCTGGCTGAACTTGTCCTTGAACAGCCGCGCGATGCGACGACCGTTCTCGGGGTCGAGCCAGTAGTGCGGGTTGCCTAACGGGTGAACGTCGCCCATCGAGCGGTCGACGTTCCCCTGCGGCACGTCGAGCACCGGGATCGCCTTCGAGACGTCGAGATACCCCGAGCCGCCCAGCCGCACCTTCGGGTTGCGCGCGCCGTCGAGCAGGAGCGGCATCCAGCCGATCTCGAGATCGAGCCCGACGAACGCCCACACGTCGGCGTTGCGGAGCTGGAGCACGAAGCTCGGCTTCGCCTCGATGAAGTGCGGGTCCTGATAGCCCTCGCCGATGTGCGTCACCATGACGAGGTTGCCGCCGACCTGTCGCGCGATGTCATACAGGTCGGTGGTGCTCGTCACGACCTTCAGCTGCGCGGCTGCGGGACGGGCGAACCCGAAGGTGCCCAGCGCGAGCGCGAGCGCGGCGATGCGTCGGATCACGTGATTCATGGTCCCTGTATTCCTCAAAATGGGTGCGGCTTGTGGGGGCCGAGCGAGAATGTGGCCTGGAGCAGAATTCGATCCTGCCCGAGCGCATCGAGCCTGCTGTGCCGCTCGTACGCGGCGGCGAACTTGGAGAACTCGCTCGGATACCATTCGAGATACCCCGACCCGGCCGCGAAGGTTCGGCCGTTCTGCAGCGGATCCTGGAGCCAGTCGTAGCGCGCCCCGACGAAGCCGCGCGCCGTGATCTGCCACCGCGCGAAGCCATACGCACCGGTAAAGTCGCGCGTCGGACCGGCATACGTCGGACCGACATACCCGACCGCCGGCGCGCTCGCGACGGGGATCTCGGGGGAGCGGCTGTTCAGCTGCCGCATCACTTCTCCCTGCAGGATGAAAGACTTGTAGAGTCCCTGCTGGAGTGGACGCCACCGGAAGGTGAAGTCGGCGCCGACCGTCGACTGGCGCGCCAGCGCTGCGTTCGCGCCGACACCGGACGCCTGCAGGATTCCGGCATAGGTCTCGTTCAGCGGCTGCTCGCGCTTCCCGGTCATCCCCGAGAACGAGAGCTCGACGTTGGCCGCCTGCGTCAGATCCCAGTAGTTCCGGACGCGAGCCGAGAACCCGATGCCGCCCAGTCGCTTGTTCGCCGGTTCTGCCGTCGTGAGCGAGTCGACGCGGTCGCCGAGCCGATCCACCGCCGTCGCCTGCAGCTCCTGGTAGAAGCCGAAGGGCGCGAACACCTTGTCGACCCAGACGCCGGTGCCCTTCAGGCCGTCGGTGCTCAGGAATCGCTGGATGACATAGGGATATTCGATCGTGTGCAGATCGTGCCGGTGGGTCGTATTCTGCTTGCCGAAGGGCATCAGATAGCGCCCCATCCGGATCTCGAGATCGGGGATGCTCGTCGTCGTCAGGTAGGCCTGCTCGATCGACACGCCCTCGAGATCCGAGATTCCGAGGAAGACGTCGCCGCGCAGGTAGGGGTCCACCACGGCCTGCACCGCGAGCTCCACTTCGCGGACGCTGAAGCGCGTCGCGTCCTCCTGCGTCGTTCCATTCGGCGAGAGATCGCCGACGAAGTCGCCGACCGCGCTGAAGTCCGGGAGGAGTCGTGGGTTCGTCGCGCCGGTCGCGCCGCTCGTCTGCTGCGGCTGGCTCTGCGGTGCCTGCGAGGGCGCGGACTGCGCCGCCTCGATCTGCTTCATCAGGTCGAGCGAGTCCTGCACCGCCTTCAACGAGTCGCGCACCTGCCGCTGCCGCGCCGAGTCGGCGGGCGATGTCGGCTTGCGCGTGGTATCGGGTTGCTGCGCGCCGAGCGGCGAGACGATCGCCAGCGCGACGCAGGTAGCGAAGAGTATGGTACGCATGATTGTCGGTTCGGGTCGGGAGGCGTCGCAGCCGGACGCGGAGAGAGTCCTCCCCCCGGGCCACGACGTTCACCTGCATGGCCGCGGCGACGAGCCGCGCGCCGCGTTCCGTGGAACGCTAGATCGAACCGACGCCGGGCGGACCTCGTGGGTCCCCCGGCCGCGGGAAGGCTTGGACGTGCGGCGCGCTGTCGGCGAGCCGCGGCGCGTCACGAACGACTTCCGCGAGTGCCGCGACGGTCTCCGCCGAAGCGGGAGCGGCCGACGTCGAGAGGAACTGGCAGAAGACGCAGTCCGTCTCGTGCACCCGCACGCAGTCGCGCTCCGTCCCTGACTCGATGTGCGCGGTGGCGT
>JABFXM010000358.1 GCA_013361745.1 Gemmatimonadaceae bacterium
GGCGGCGCTCGACCGTGTAGCCGACGCCGCGTCGCGCGACGATGCGGCCTTCCCCTCGGCGGCCGCGTCCCCACGCGAGCGCGTCCTCCTCGATGCGGGCTGGCGCTTTCTCCTCGGCCACGCCGCCGACCCGGGGCCCGAGTTCAACGCCGGCAATGGCAACGGCTTCAACAAGTCGGGTGATCTCTATCCGCCCTCGAACCCCAAGTTCGACGCGAGCGGCTGGGCGCAGGTCGATCTTCCGCACGACTGGGCCGTCGATCTGCCCTTCGTGAACGATCCAAGACTCGCGAGCTGGGGATTCAAGCCGGTCGGTCGCGCCTGGCCGGAGACGAGCGTCGGCTGGTATCGGCGGACATTCGCGATCCCCGCGACCGACGCCGGGCGGCGCCTGTCGATCGAGTTCGACGGCGTCTTCCGCGACGCCACGGTCGCCGTCAACGGGCACTTCGTCGGCCGGAACCTCAGCGGCTACGCGCCCTTCACCGTCGACATCACCGACTTCGCCAACTATGGCGGCGACAACGTCGTCGTCGTGCGTGTCGACGCGACGGAGCACGAAGGATGGTTCTACGAGGGCGCGGGCATCTATCGGCACGTCTGGCTGGTCAAGACGTCGCCCGTGCACGTGCGGCAATGGGGCACCTACGTCACTACCGAGCACACCACGACCAGCGCGACGGTCCGCGTCGCCACCGAGCTGCAGAACGAGTCGGCGGCTGCGGCGCGCTGCCGCGTCGCGTCGGTGATCCTCGACGCGAGCGGAAAGACTCTCGCGACGGATCGCTCGACGGCTGTCTCGATCCCTGCCTTCGGCGAGACGACGGCGCGCCAGCAGCTTCATGTCCCCCGTCCTTCGCTGTGGACGCCGGAGACGCCCTATCTCTATACGCTCGTCACCACCGTCGAGCGCGACGGAGTCGTCATCGATCGCTACGAGACGCCGTTCGGCGTCCGCACGATGCGCTTCGACGCGCACCAGGGGTTCCTGCTGAACGGCAAGCGCGTCGAGCTGAAGGGCACCTGCAACCATCAGGATCACGCCGGCGTCGGCGCCGCCCTTCCCGACCGCCTGCAGTACTATCGCGTCGAGCAGCTGAAGGCGATCGGAACGAACGCGTACCGCACCTCGCACAATCCGCCGACCGCCGCGCTGATGGACGCCTGCGACCGGCTCGGGATGATGGTGCTCGACGAGGCGCGCATGTTCTCCTCGAGCGAGGAGGGATTGAGCCAGCTCGAGCGCCTCATCCGTCGCGATCGGAATCGGCCGAGCGTCATCGCGTGGTCGATCGCGAACGAGGAGTGGGTCGATCAGGGGAGCGAGCGCGGCGCGCGCATCGCCACGGCGATGAAGCGGCTGGCGAACCGCCTCGATCCATCGCGGCAGGTCACCGCCGCGATGGACCAGGGGTGGGGCAAGGGTACCGGGACCGTGATCGACGTCATGGGCTTCAACTATCACCACAAGGACGTCGACGCCTGGCGCGCCGCGCACCCCGACATGCCGGCCTTCGGCAGCGAGACGGGGAGCACCGTCTCCACGCGCGGCATTTACACCAACGACAAGGAGCGCGGCTACGTCTCGGCGTACGACGTCAACGCGCAGCCCTGGTCCTCCACCGCCGAAGCGTGGTGGAGCGCCTACGCGGTGCGGCCATGGGTCGCGGGCGGCTTCGTCTGGACGGGGTTCGACTATCGCGGCGAGCCGACGCCATACGGCTGGCCCTGCGTCAACTCGCACTTCGGCATCCTCGACACCTGCGGCTTCCCGAAGGACGAGGCATACTCCTACAAGGCGTGGTGGAGCGGCGAGCCGGTGCTGCATCTCTTCCCGCACTGGAACTGGGCGGGCCGGGAGAACCAGGAGATCGACGTCTGGTGCCATACCAACGCCGAGCGAGTCGAGCTGTTCCTGAACGGCACATCGTTAGGCACGCGTGACGTCGCGCGGAACTCGCACGCCGAATGGAAGGTGCCGTACAAGCCCGGCCGCCTCGAGGCACGCGCCGTCGCCATGGGCAAGCCGCTCACCGACGTTCGCGAGACCAGCGGCGCGCCAGCGCGGATCGACCTCGTCCCCGATCGCGCGACCATCGACGCGAATGGCGAGGACGTCGCCGTGCTCACGGTGCAGGTCGTCGACGCCGACGGTCGCGTGGTCCCGATCGCGATGGACGAGATCACCTTCCACGTCACCGGCGCCGGTCGGCTCATCGGCGTCGGGAACGGTGATCCCAGCAGCCACGAGTCCGATCGCGGGCCGACGCGCCGCGCATTCAACGGCCTCTGCTCGGCGATCGTGCAGTCGTCACGCGAGGCGGGCGCGCTCCGCGTCGAGGCGACAGCTCCCGGTCTCGCCGGCGCGACGATCGAAGTCACCACGCGCGCGGCAACGAGCCGCCTCGGCGCCTGAACCGCGCATGGTGACGGTTTGACGACCCCGCGCGCGATCATGTATCGCGCGCGCGGCGCACTCACATCTTCCGGAGTCGCAGCAACAGCACGTCGTGCGAGGCCACCTGGGCCGCGAGCGGGCGCTGCGTCGTCCCCAGGTCGCGGTGCGCCCAGAGATCGCGCACGGCGTAGCGCACGGCATCGAGGTGTGCGCCGCGGCCCGACAGGCTGTCGCTCACCTGCTCGCGCTTCCAGTCGAACGCGAACTTCCGCGCGCTGCCGGCGCGGTTGAGCACCGCCATCGCCCAGTCCCCGTTCGCGAGCGGCTTGAACCAGACGTCGACGCTGTCGCTCGACGAATGGCGGAACGCTTCGACACCGAGGGAGTCCTGATCGAGCGCGATCACCTCGCGATTCGTCAGCACCGAGGCGACATCCGGGGGCATCGAGCGCAGGTCGTTACCCGCGATCAGCGGCGCGGCGAGCATGCTCCACATCGCGAAGTGGGCGCGATTCTCCGCCGCCGAGAGCCCGTTCCCGACCTCGAGCATGTCGGGATCGTTCCAGTGGCCAGGGCCGGCGTACTTTCGCAGCGGGAGCTGGAGATCGATGATCGAGAGGACGCTGAGCTGCTTCCAGTTGCCACGGTCGATGTCCGTTGCGAAGCTGGCCCCGATGTCGCCGGTCGTGCGCCAGAGCTGGCCCACCGACGGGCCCCACTCCCACGGCTTGTTCGTCCCCCACTCGCAGATGCTCAACACGATCGGCCGCCCGGTGCTCGCGAGCGCCTCGTGCATGGTGAGGTACGCCCCGTGCGCGCTCAGCTCCTCCGTGTTGCACCAGTCGTACTTCAGGTAATCGACTCCCCACTTCGCGTACATCAGCGCGTCCTGCCGCTCGTAGCCGCGGCTCCCCGGCTTGCCGCCGCAGGTCTTCGAGCCGGCGTCGGAGTAGATGCCGAGCTTCAGTCCCTTCGCATGGACGTAATCGGCGAGGGCCTTGATGCCGGACGGAAATCGGGTCGGATCGGGATGGATGAAGCCGAGCGAATCGCGCGCGCCATGCCAGCAGTCGTCGACGTTGACGTAGACGTACCCCCCGTCGCGCATCCCCGTCCGAACCATCGCGTCCGCGGTCTCCCGGATGAGCTGCTCGCTCACGTCGCATCCGAACTTGTTCCAGCTGTTCCACCCCATGGGCGGCGTCAGCGCGAGTCGCCGCGGCGCGGCGCGTGAAGAGGTGTCCTGCGCGGCGACGGTCGCGGCGGAGAGGGTCACCAGGAGCGCAATCAGTCGAAGAGATCGCATGCGGCTTCGTCGAGTCAGTGGGCGGAGGCGGTGCGCGGCGGGCGCCGCGCCGTTCCGTGATTGTAGATCGCGTCGATCGCCAGCGCGAGATAGGCGAAGGGCGCGTTCCAGTTGATCGCGATCTCGTTCGACGCGTAGGCGCAGACGTCGTCCAGGTAGGACAGCGCCGGCAGCCGCGACGGATAGCCGGCGCAGCGATCCTGCTGGCCCGGGTTCGGTCCGCCGACGAGCAGTCCCGGCACCGGCGCCGCCACGGTGTCCGACGCCGACGGCCGGTGGTGCGGCGAGTGCGGCGTCTTCGCGCCGTAGCCGGTCACGAACGAATATCCGGTCGGGTTGCGGCCGAGCAGGTAGTCGAGCGCCGCGACCGCCGCGTCGAGGTACGAGCTGTCCGCCGTCAGCCTGAACGCCTGCAGCAGCGCGACGCCTTCGTTCGCCGCGACGCCGTTGCTGCCCCAGCTCCAGTC
>JABFXM010000244.1 GCA_013361745.1 Gemmatimonadaceae bacterium
AGCGCATCGCGTCCGGCGACGACGGCGAGGTCGAGACGCGCGCATTCCTCCACGACGCGGTCCACCGCCTCCGCCGCGGTGACGCCGGTCCCGTGATCGAAGGTCGCGACCGCGGCGACGCGTTCCGGGGCGAGCCGCGCGAAGGCGGCGAGAAGCACCATCGAATCGCGTCCGCCCGAGACCGCGAGCACGAGCCGTGCGTCCACGTCGAGCGCATCGACGCAGCCGCGAACCGCGCGGTCGACCGCGGAGGAATCCGCCGTCGCGGTGAACGGCGCGGTGAGGGTCAGCGTGCGGGCTTCGCCCATCGTCATGGCGGAAATCTAGGCCGCACGGAGCGGCGGCGCGCCTCTGGCGTGCGTCACAGCGGGCGTTGTATGATTCGCTCTGTCGAACTCCACCCGAGGACTTACGCTTGGAAACGCACGGACCGCTCGGTACGATCTGGGTCGGCATCGGCCTGATCGCCTTCTACATCGCCCTGACGTGGGTGAACCTGCTGCTCGGTCACTTCCTGACCCCGCTGTTCATCATCCCGCTCACCTGGGTGATGGACGCGTTCAAGCGCCGGAGCGACGAGCGCGACGCCGACGCCCGGATGGAGACCCCGACGAAGACCACCGTCGGCGCCTGAGCGGCCGGCCGGGCGTGCGGTTCGCGGGCGGGACAGGGTTGCACGCCCTCGTCCCGCTCGTCGTTTTCCAGCGGGCGTCAGGGTTCCGTCAGCCACAGGCGGACCCCTGACCCCCGACCCCCGACCCCTGATCCCTGCGCAAGCCCGACCCCTGACTCCTGAACCCTGTGACGATTCTCCTCCTGCTCATCGTCGTCGCGATCGTCGGCTGGGTGATCCTCGCGCGCAACGGGCTCGTCGCCCAGAAGCATCAGGTCGGAAATGCGTGGCGTCAGATCGACGTGCAGCTGAAGCGCCGCCACGACCTGATCCCGAATCTCGTCGCGAGCGTGAAGGGCGCGATGCAGCACGAGCGCGACACCCTCGAGCGCGTGATCGCCGCGCGCAACCAGGCGATCGCGGCGCAGCAGGGCGGCAACGTCGGGTCGACCGCGGCGGCCGAGGCGCAGCTCGGCGGCGCGCTCGGCAAGCTCCTCGCCGTGGTCGAGGCGTACCCGGACCTCAAGGCGAACGCCAACGTCGCCGCGCTGCAGGAGGAGCTCGCGTCCACCGAGAACAAGATCGGTTTCGCGCGCCAGCTCTACAACGACACGGCCACGCAGTACAACATCCGCCAGCAGCAGTTCCCGGCGAACCTCGTCGCCGGGCTCGCCGGCGCGTCGCCGGTGGACCTCTGGGAGATCGAGGACGCCGGCGAGCGCTCGAACCCGGCGGTGGACCTCACGCTCTCGCCGCCCGCGCGTTAGGCGGCCGCGACTCGCGTGTCCGACGCGGTCGACATCTTCTCGCAGCAGGCGTCGAACCGGCGCCGCTCGCGGCTGCTCGTCGTCGTCTTCATCGCCTTCTTCGCCTGGCTCGGCTTCGGCGGCGACTACATCGCCTACGAGTACACGCGCCTCGGATCGGCGCGCGGGTATCATCACGTCTTCCCCTGGATCGGGCTCCTGCTCACCGCTGTCGGCATCGGCATCGCGTGGTGGGGCTGGACGACCGGTCCGCAGCGCGTGCTCGCCGCCGCGGGCGCGCGCGAGGTGCTCGATCCGCGGACCGACCGCGAACGCGTGCTCGTCGACTGCGTCGAGGAGATGGCGATCGCGAGCGGGCTCCCGAAACCGCGCATCTGGATCGTCCCTGACGACGATCCGAACGCCTTCGCGACCGGCCACGACGAGCGCGACGCGAACATCGCGGTCACGGCGGGACTCCTCGCCACGCTCTCGCGTGACGAGCTCCAGGCGGTGATCGGCCACGAGATGGGGCACGTGAAGAACCACGACGTGCAGCTGATGACCCTTCTCGCGGGACTGGTGGGAGCCATCGCACTCGTCGCCGACGGGATGAGCCGGCGCGGCGTCGTGCGCGTCGGCGGCGGTGGGAGCGGAAGCCGCGGCGATCGCAACCGCGGCGGTGGCGGCGGCGGGGGCCCGCTGCTGGTGATCCTGCTCATCGTCTACATCGTCAGCTGGATCCTCGCGCCGATCCTCAGCCGCGTGCTCGCGGCGTGGGTCAGTCGCGGACGCGAGTATCTCGCCGACAGCATGAGCGCGCAGTTCACGCGCAATCCGATGGCGCTCGCGGGCGCGCTCGAGAAGATCGGCGCGGCCGTGGCGCCGACGAAGTCGGTGAAGCAGTCGTTCGCCCACCTCTGCATCGCCGACCCGGCGGGGCGGGCGGTGAACTCCCGCGAGGGCGGCGTCGCCGACCTTCTCGCCACTCATCCACCACTCGCCCTGCGCATCTCGCGCCTGCGGGCGATGGGCTACCAGGAGCAGAAGCGCGCCGGCACCTTCGTCGCGCCAGTCACCACCACGTGATCGTCGTCGTCTCGCGCTTCCGCGTCGCGAACGGAATGGAGGAGTCAGTCCGTCGCGCCTTCATCGAGCGTCCGCACCGGGTGGACCGCGCCCCCGGCTTCCTCGGCGTCGAGGCCCTCACCGACCGTGAGGACCCGACCATCTTCTACCTCGTCACCCGCTGGACCGACGTCGAGTCCTTCGAGGAGTGGTACGGCAGCGACGAGCACCAGCGCTCGCACGCGCTCATCCCCGACGGACTGAAGCTCGACGCGGGATGGACCGCCGTGCGGTACCTGCTGCCGGTCGACTCCGAGGGCCATGAGGAGGAACTGCCATGAGGCATGACCACGGGACACGAGGCTAGTGTCTGGAACTGCCGTTAGGCATGACCGGCGGACACGAGACTAGTGTCAGCACTGCCCCCTGGCTTATGACTGAGAAGTCATGACACTAGCCTCATGCCACGTGGCCGTCCCCCGCCCCGAGCCGCAATGACGTTCCGCCCTGCGTTCCGCCAGTACGCCGTTCCCGCTCTCCTCGCCGCGCTCCTTCCCCTCCCGGCCCGAGCGCAGTTAGTCTGGCGCCCCGACGCCGACTGGCGCACGCTGCAGACCCCGCACTTCACGGTCGACTACCCGCGCGAGTACGCCGAGTGGGCGCGCGCGATGGCGGAGCGGCTCGAGTCGGTGCGCAGCGCCGTCGGGCGCGAGGTGGGCAGCCTGCCGCGCGGGCGCGTCACCGTGCTGGTCACCGATCCGCTCGCGGTCTCGAACGGCTCGGCGTGGCCGTTCATGACGTCGCCGTCGATCATCGTCTGGCCCACGCCACCGGATCCGCGCAGCTCGATCGGCGACGCGCGGAGCTGGCCGGAGATGCTCTCGGTGCACGAGTTCGCGCACGTCGCGCATCTCACGCGCCCAAGCCGGAATCCCACACAGGCATTCCTCGCGCGGCTCTCGCCGTTAGGCCTCGGACCGCTACCCCTCAAGTCGCCGCGGTGGGTGATCGAGGGCTACGCGACGTACGTCGAGGGACGTTTGACCGGGAGCGGGCGGCCGCATGGCGTGTGGCGGCCCGCGGTGCTGCGCCAGTGGGCTCTCGAGGGACGGCTGCCGACCTACGAGGAGCTGAGTGGCTGGGGCGAGTATCAGGGCGGGAGCTTCGCCTACCTCGGCGGCTCGGCGTTCCTCGAGTGGCTCGCCGCGCGTCGCGGGGACTCGACCCTCGTGCAGCTCTGGCGCCGGATGAGCGCGCGGAACGACCGGTCCTTCGACGCCGCCTTCGCGGGGCTCTACGGCGACTCCCCGCGCGTGCTCTACGGCCGCTTCACCGCCGAGCTCACGGGCAAGGCGCTCGAGATCGAGCGGACGCTCCGCGACTCGGGGCTCGTCGAGGGGACGCTCGTCCAGCACCTCTCGTGGACGACGGGCGACCCCGCGGTGTCCCCCGACGGAAAGCGCGTCGCCGTCGTGCTGCGCTCGAAGGAGCGGCCGGCGCGAGTCGTCGTCTGGCGGACCGCGGACGAGCCGCCCGATACCGCCGCCGCGACGCGCGCGCGACGCGCGGCACGACGGGATCCCGAGGATGTCCCCGACATCCAGTTCTGGCCGCGGCCGAAGCGCGCGGTGGCGACCCTCGTCGCCGCGAACGGCTTCGCCTACGATCTCCCGCGCTTCATGCCCGACGGCGATCGTCTGCTGGTGGTCCGCTACGCGGTGCGCTCCGACGGCAGCGTCATCCCGGATCTCTTCGAGTGGAACGCGCGCCACGGCGGGGTGCGCCGCATCACGGACGGCGCCAACATTCGCGCCGCCGACCCCTCACCAGATGGCCGCAGCGCGGCGGCAATCCGCTGCCGCGGGGGCAGCTGCGACCTGGTGCGCGTCTCGCTGGGCACGGGCGCGATCGAGCTCCTCGCCGCGGGTTCGCCGACGCGCGCGTACACGCATCCGCGCTGGTCTCCGGACGGACGCTCCATCGTCGCCAGCGTGTCGGACTCCGGCAGCTGGCGGCTCGTGCTCCGCGATTCGTCGGGTTCCATGCGCTATCTCGGCCCCGCGGATGGCGTGAACCGCTACGATCCCGAGCTCACGCCTGACGGCCGCCTCCTTCATGTCTCCGAGGCGGGCGGCGTCCCGAACGTCGCGGTGCTCGACACCGCGAACGGCGCGACCCGCACGCTGACACGCGTCACCGGCGCCGCAGTCGCGCCCTCGCTCGGAGGCGGGAAGCAGGTCTGGTTTCTCGCGCTCCACGCCGCGGGCTACGACGTCCGCCGCATCGCGCTCGATTCGGCGGCCGACGCGCATCCGATCGCCCTCGACGCGCGACTGACTCCCGCCGCGCCGACGCCGGTCGTCGCCGCCGACACCTTCCACGCGGCGCCGTTAGGCAGCGACCGGCGTTATGGCCTCGGCGTCCGCGAGTATCGCATCCTCGGCGGCTACGCGCTCGCCGCGGACGGAAGGGATGCGACGCTCGCCCTCTCGAGCACCGACAAGGTCGGGAGGCTGGGCTGGCTGGCGCAGGGTTCGCTCGGCTCGCGCTGGCGGCCGAGCGGCGCGTCGCTCGCGGCGGCGTGGCGGAGGGTCGCGATCCCGATCGAGGGCGAGATCTTCACGATGGCGCGTGAGGCTTCGCTGCAAAAACCGGCGGGGTTCACAGGCGCGGCGGACGACGTGCATCTCCGCGGCGCCACCGTCACGCTCGGGGGACCGCGCCATCTCGCCGGGGGCGAGTACGACGCCCGCGCCGGTGCGTCGGCGCAGCAGCTCGTCCTCCCGGGCGGCGGAGTGCATCCACGTCCGCTCGTCTTCGCGTCGATGGACGCGCGGCTCGTGCAGCGCGGCGAGGAACAGTTCGTCAGCGAGTCGTTCGTGGGCCGCGCCACGCTCGGTCGAGACGGCGCGACGGCAGGCAGCCAGTCCTTCAGCCGCGTCATCGCGACCGTCGCGCTCGCGGCCGGGTCGCCGGAGAGCTTCGCCCGCATCGAGGGGACGGCGGGGCGAGTGGCGGGTGGTGCGCCGTTCGAGCGCTTCGTCGTCGGAGGCGCGGAACCGTCCTTCGTCGGGCCGGCGACCGTCGATCAGTGGATCGCGATGCCCGCGCTCCCGTACGGGATGCTCCGCGGCTCGCGCTTCGCTTCGGCGCGCGCATCGCTCGGCGGCGACGTGCTCTCGCCGTATTACTGGATCGGCACCGCCGCCGATCAGGGCAAATCGTTGGCGCACTGGAAGCGCGTCGTCGGTGTCGACGGGAGCATCGACGTGCCCTCCGTTCCCCTGCTGCGGCTCCCCGCGACCTCGGCGACGCTCGGCGTCGGGTACTCGCTCGACGCGCCGTGGCGGAAGAAGACGCGCGCGTACCTCGCGCTGCGCTACCGCCCCTGAGGGGCGGCAGCGCGCGCGTTCCGGGTCAGCCGGTCGTGACGGGCACCCGCTCCCGGTTCGCGTCGATGCTGAAGGCGCCGGCGCCGTTGAAGGCGAGGAAGAGGAAGATGAAGCAGTAGAGCACCGCCGGCTCGCCGTGATTGGCGATCGGATTGAGCCCGCCCATCCGGTAGTGCACCGTCCAGAACGCGTACGCCATCTCGCCGGCGAGGATGAAGGCGACCGGCCGGGTGACGAGACCGAGCACGATCAGCAATCCACCGAAGAACTCGAGCACTCCCGCGACGCCGAACATCGAGGCGAGCGGCGCGCCGCCGCCATTCGGTCCCACCCCGCCGAACCAGCCGAAGAGCTTCTGCGAGCCGTGCATCATGTAGATGAGGCCAGTCACGATGCGGAGGAGCGCCCAGGTCAGCCGCGCGAGCGACGGGTTGCGAAAGAAGCCCATGTGTCTCTCCAGCGTGGGTGAGGTCGCGACGCTGGAATGAAGCGTCGCGCCGGAAATCGAATTTTCCGACGCGACAAGACTACACGTTCGAGCCGGGCGCGCCAGAGCGCGCCGCGATCGTCAGGGGACGAGCGCACCCGCGGTGGACCCCGGGACGCGTTGCCCGGCGACTGCTACTCGCGTCGCGCTCCTCCGAACGAGCAGCGTCCGCTTCGTTCGCACCGCGCCGGATCGCGCGACGATGGTGAGGTGCCCGTCGTCGAGCGGCACCAGGGTGCCGTCGCCGGCGATGCGCGCCGCGAAGCGTGGGGACACCGACCACTCGATCGCCGCATGCGGGTCGACGCTGCCGTCGCGCCAGACGCGGGCGGCGAGCCGCACCGGCGCACCGACGTAAGCGGCATACGGGGAATCCGAGATCACGACGGTGTCACGCGCGGGCATCGCCGGGCCCGGAACGACGTTCGTGGCGGGGCTGCAGGCGATGGCGACCGAGGCGAGCGCGGCGACCGCGGCGAGCCGCGCGAGGCGACGAATGGACATGACCGGCCGATCCTGAGTGGGTGTGCGTTCAGGAGTATCGGTCGCCCCGAAAAGGAGATGAGCGCCCGTCGTCGACGGGCGCTCATCTCGGCGTACCGGCTACCGCGATCGTGCCTTACTGCGCGTCGCGGTCGCCGCGCTTCCCGTGACGCTCGTGGCGCGTCTGCATCCGCTGCACGTTCGCGTCGAAGGTCGTCTGCTGATCCGGGGTCAGGACGCCGCGGACTTCGTTCAGCTCCTGCTGGCGGAGCGACTGGAACTGGTCGCGCGACTTCTCGAAGGCGGCGCGCGCCGCTGCGGTGTCGCCGCGCTGACGGGCCGCGCGGGCCTCGTCCCTCGCCGGCTTGTTCGCGTCGCGGATGGACTTGAACTGCGCCTGGTACTTCTGGTGGATCGCCCGGATCTGCGACTTCTGCGCGTCGGTGAGATTCACGCCGCGCATCAGCGCGCGGGGAGCCCGCATGCCACGATCGCCATGATCGCCGCGATCGCCGCGATCGGCGCGGTCGCCATGATCGCCCCGGTCGTCGCGGTCCTCACGGTCGGCTCGATCGTCGCGATCGTCGCGGTCCTTCCGGCGCGCCTGGCGGTCGAAGCGCCGCGTCGAATCGCGCTCCGCGCGCGCACCCTGCTTCGGCGCGGTCGTCTGCTGGGCACCGGCGGTAGCGGCAGCGCCGGCCATGATGGCGAGCGCGATCATCGTCGAACGGATCTTCATGCTCTCTCCTCGAGTTTGCGGCGCGCTCCATCGCGCGCTCAGGAGAGGAGACGTCCGGCGGGGCGGGATGTTAAGGGGCGCGCGGTTCCCACGCCGGGAGGCAGACCCGACGGGCCGGGCGCGCGGCTACTTGTGGCGGTAGATGATCCGCCCGCGGGTCAGATCGTAGGGCGAGACCTCGATCTTCACCTGATCGCCGGCGAGCACACGGATGCGGAACTGCCGCATCTTGCCGCCCAGCGTCGTCAGCACCTCGTGCCCGCCGTTGACCGCGACGCGGAATGTCGCGTTGGGGAGCACTTCCGTCACCGTACCTTCCAGCTCGATCGAATCCTGCTTCGCCATTCAGCTCCCGCCGAGAGGGTCCGAGCGTGACGTGCGCACGCTCCACATCGACGCGGACGCCGGCCGGCGTCGCGCGAGTGCGTCAAATGTAGGGTGCGGCGAGTCACGATCGCAAGCGGAAACCTGCCCGACGCCCACTCAGCGCGTGCCGAGATACGCGATCGCCGACACCTCGACGAGCACGCCGCGCAGGCTCGCGCCGACCACCGTCCGCGTCGGATACGGTGGCGAGAAGACGGTCCTGTACACCTCGTTGAACCGTGCCCAGTCGTTCTCGTCGACGAGATAGACGGTGCACGCGACCACCTGCTCGATCGACGCGCCCGCCGCCTCGAGCGCGCGCTTCAGGTTGACCAGGGTGCCTCGCGCCTGATCCTCGATTGTCTCGCCGAGCAGCTTCCCGCTCCTCGGGTCGCGCGGCACCTGTCCGGAGACGAAGACGAGATCTCCGGCGCGCACGGCGGGCGAATAGGGTCCGACGGGCGGCGGAAAATCCTCGCCGAGCGTGATGGGAGTCCAGTTGCGGTCAGGCATGTGGGCTCTGGATACGGGATTGGGATGCGAGTGCGTCGGTAGTGGCAGGACGGGCGTCGTCGGCTCGTCCTGAGATCAACGCATCGGAACTACAATTTGACGGATCGCACGGATCGACACCGATACACCATTCGTGTCCTTCCATCAGAGGCGGGGCAGTATCCGTACGATCCGTCCGATCCGTGTGATCGTAGTTCCCTCCACAGGCGACCACGTGAGCCGGCGTCACCCGCGCACCCGAACGTCTTTCATCGCCCGCGACAGCGCCGCGAACTGTTCGACGGTCAGCGTCTCCGGCCTCGCCTCGGGATCGATGGCCGCCGCGCGCAGGAGCTCGTCGGCGCGCTCGGCGCTCGTCCCGCCGATCGTGCGCACCACGCGACGCATCTGCTTCCGCCTCAGCCCGAACGCCGCCTGCACCAGCTCGCGGAACTCCCGCTCCTTCGATCCATCGATCGCCGGGTGAGCACGCGGATCGACACGCAGCACCGCAGACTCGACCTTCGGCGGCGGCGAGAACGCGCCCGCGGGAACGCGGAACATCAGCCGCGGCGTCGCGAGCGCCTGCACGTTCACCGAGAGCGCGCCGTACTCCTCCGCCCCCGCCGGCGCCACCACGCGCTCGGCGACCTCGCGCTGCACCAGGTACACGGCGCGGCTCGCGCGCGGCGGCGCGAGCGCGTGAAAGAGGATCGGCGTCGTGATGTAGTAGGGGACGTTTCCCGCGAGCGCGAACTCCTCGCCCCCCGCGAGCGCCGCGAGCGGCCGTGCGAGCACGTCGCCCTCGACCACCTCGAGCGCGCGGCCGGCGAACTTCTCGCGCAGATACGGCACGAGATCGCGATCGAGCTCCACCGCGACCACACGTTTCGCGCGATCGAGGAGATGCTCGGTGAGCGCCCCGCGCCCAGGGCCGATCTCGACGACGGTTTCCGTGCCCGTGAGCTCCAGCGCGTCGGCGATACGCGCGAGGATGCGCGGATCGGTGAGGAAGTGCTGACCGAGCCGCTTGCGGGCCCTCGGCAGGTCGTCGCGCAACTGCCCGCCCGGCTTCAGCTGCGCAGGACGACGAGCGTGAGATCGTCGCGCCGCGGCGTGTCGCCGATGTGCTGTCGCAGGATCTCGAACACGTGCTCGACGATCTCCGACGGCTCCTCGGCGCGATGCTTCACGACCGCCTCGAGCACCGCCTGCTCGCCGAGCCGCTCGCCGTCGCGGCCGCGCGCGTCGCTGATGCCGTCGGTGAAGAGGAGGAGCAGGTCCTCGCCGGCGGCCCACGGGCGCTCCTGCGCCGCCGGCGCGTCGGGGACCATCCCGAGCGGCGGATCGAGCGCCGGAAGACGCTCGCAGCTCCCGTCGGCGCCGATGACGAAGGCGTGCGGGTGTCCGGTGTTCGAGTAGCGGAGCCGGTGCGCGGGCGGATCGACGACGCCGTAGAACACCGACACGAACATCTCCGTCGTCTCGAGCTCGTCGCGCACGGAGTGGAGGAGCGCGTCGAGCGTCTGCGCCGGATCGGCCGTGCGCTGGGCGTGGATCGCCGTCGCGCTCATCGTCAGCGCCATGATGAGCGCCGCGCGATAGCCGTGGCTCGACACGTCGCCGATCATGACGCCGGTCTTGCCGTCGCCGAGCCGGAAGAGATTGTAGAAATCCCCGCCGACGCTCTCGGCGGGGACGACGCGCGCGCTCACCGTCGCCTCCGGGGCGACGACGTCGGCGCGCGGAAGGAGCTTCATCTGCAGGTCGTGCGCGAGCTGCATCTCCTGCAGGAGCTTCTGCTGGTTCAGCGACGAGCGGACGAGCCGCGCGTTCTGGATCGCGGTGCCGATCTGCGTCGCGATCGCGGCCATGAGCTTCTGGTCGCCGGCGGTGAAGGGCTGGTCGCCGTGCCGCCCGGAGAGGTTGACCACGCCTAACGGTTCGCTCCCGCCGGTCGGCGAGGTCCACATGATCGGCACCGACATCATCGCGCCCTTGCGATAGGGGCGCTCGGCGTCGCAGAGCATCTCGCCTTCCTCGACGATGCGCAGGTGCTGCTCGCGGAAGACGCGCGCCGAGACCGAGTCCGGGTCGTCGACGGCGATCGGCGGCGCTTCGGCGGCGACGAGGCCGAGCGCGGCGACGACGTTGAGGGTGTCGGTGACGCGGTCGTGGACGAGGATCGACGCGCGCCGGGCGCCGACGGTCGCGGACACCTCCTCGAGGATCGTGACCGCCGTCTCCTCGAGGGTGACGGCGCGCCCGAGGATCTCGCTGATCGTGTAGAGGAGATTGATCTCCTCGTAGCGCTCGGCGAGCTCCGTCGCCGCATGCTCGACCTCGAGGGCCGACTGCAGGTACTGCGTGACGACGGGCAGCAGGAAGCGGCGGTACGCGTCGAGCTCCGGCGCGCCGCCGGCCGCGCACGGACCGATGACCAGCCACGCGGTGCGCGGCCCGGGGAGCGCGATGACGAGCATCTCGCCGCGCGCCGTGATGACGCGCCGCGGCGGCTCCGTGTGCGCCGGCGGGAACGGAGGGGGAGACGCGCCCGCGTTCGAGGAGGCGGTGGGGACGAGGCGGCCGTTGGACCCCTCGAGCCACACCGCCGCCTCGCATCCGGTCGCTTCCCGGAACGCGTTGAGGACGACGTCCAGCTCCTTCATGCGATCAGCGCCACGGTCCGGTCAGGACCCCCGCCGCAGCGTCAGGCGGATCACGTTGCCGTGGTCGTCGAAGCGCTCGACGCGATCCATCAGCTGCTGCATGAGGAAGAGGCCGCGGCCGTCCTCGCGCTCGATGTTCTCGAGCTGCGTCGGGTCGGTGGTCTCCTCGTCGAGGTCGAAGCCGCCGCCCTCGTCCGCGACCTCGAGGACGAGCTGCTCGTCGTCGACCTGCGCGCGGACGCGCACGTGCTTGCCGGGGTCCTCGCCGTTGCCGTAGAGGATCGCGTTGCTCAACGCCTCGCTGAGCGCGACGGGGACGTTGAGGGCGCAGTGTCGGGGGGCGAAGAGCACCGCCATGCACTGCGAGCGCACGATCTCGACGACGCGCTCGATGTAGCGCACGTCGCTTGAAATCGAGACCTCGAGCGCGATGCGGAGCTCACCCAGGGGCGCGGCTTCCTCGCCGCGGGAGCGGATGTCTGTCATGGACCCCGTTCACGGTTCGGGCGCAGCACGACGACACCGCCGCGCTGCGCCCGCTGGTCTTGCCTGCTGCGGACCCTCAGAAGCTCTCGAGGGCACGCTCCCGAGTATCGGCGATCTGGAAGAGCGTGTCGAGCTTCGTCAGCTCGAACAGCGTCTTCAGGTCGTCGTTGAGATTCGCGAGCCGGAGCTCACCGCCCTGCTCGCGAATCTTCTTCGACAGCGAGACGAGCACTCCGAGGCCGGAGCTGTCGATGTAACCCGTCTGGCTGAAGTCGATGAGGAACTTCTTCTCCCCCTTCTCCAGCTCGTCCAGCACCTTCTGCTTCAGCTCCTGTCTGTTACCGACGATGAGCTGGCCCTCTACGTCAACCACGACGATGTCTCCCTGCTTCTTGATCGAGAAGCTCATGGCCCCTTGGCTCCGGCGGGTGATCCCCGCGTGGTACTGTAGACTGGCGTCGCCTCCGCCCGCAGGCACCTCATCCGCCCGCCTGCAGCGCGGTGATTGCCGCCACGTTGATAATGTCATCCGGAACCGCGCCGCGCGAGAGATCGCTGCACGGCTTCGCCAGCCCCTGGATGATCGGCCCCACCGCGCTCGCGTGCGCGAGCCGCTGCACCAGCTTGTACGCGATGTTACCGGCGTCGAGGGATGGAAAGACGAGCACGTTCGCCCGACCCGCCACCCCGCTCTCCGGCGCCTTCCGATCCCCGACTTCGCGGATCAGCGCCGCGTCACCTTGCAATTCTCCGTCCACGACGAGGTCGCTCCGCCGCGCCCGGACCAGCGCCGTCGCGTCGCGCACCAGCGCCACCGAAGGCCCCGTCCCGCTCCCACGGGTGCTGAAGGATAACATGGCGACCTTCGGCTCGTCGCCGACGATCCGCGTCCGGTCGTCGGCCGCCGCGACGGCGATGTCCGCCAGCTGCTCGGCCGTGGGCGCCGGCACCACCGCGCAGTCGGTGACGGTCTGCAACTCCTCCTCGGCACCGCGGAAGGGCGGCACGACCATGTAGAACGCGCTCGACACCGTCCGCACTCCGGGCGCGGCGCCGATCAGCCAGAGCGCCGCGCGGAGGACGTCCGCCGTCGTCCGCACCGCGCCCGCCACGCTCCCGTGCGGGTCCCCCGCCGCGACGAGAGCCGCGGCCACGAACAGCGGGTCGCGCGCGATCCGCTGCGCGTCCTCCTCGGTGAGCGCCTTCTCGCGTCGCCGCTCGAGCAGCCGCGCGACCGTCCGCTCGTGGACCGACGCGTCCGTGACGTCGACGATCTCGACGCCGGTCGCGCGCGCCTCACGGTGCGACTCCGGACGGTCGGGATCGAGCAGCAGCACGGGCTCGACGATCCCGTCCCGCGCGAGCGACGCGACCGCGGAGAGCGTGCGCGGATCCGCGCTCTCCGCGAAGACGATGCGCCTCCGCTTCTCCGCCGCCCGCCGGCGCACCTCGCCGAGAAACTGCACGCGCTACCGCTCCGCGCGCCGCTCGGCGATCTTCGCCTTCAGCGCCGCGGCGACGGCGGGATGCAGCAGGTCGTCCACCTCGCCGCCGTAACGCGCCACCTCGCGCACGATGCTCGAGCTGATGTACGTCGTGTCGAGCGACGGCACCATGAAGACCGTCTCGATCGGGGCGAGATGGCGATTCATGAGCGCCATCTGAAACTCGTACTCGAAGTCGCTCACCGCGCGCAGTCCGCGAATGAGCAGTCGCGCCCCCACCTCGCGCGCGAAGTCGACGAGCAGCTGTCCCTCGAGCTTGCGCACGTCGACGCGCGGATCGTCCCCCACCGCCGCCCGCACGAGCGCCATCCGCTCGTCGCTCGAGAAGAGCGGCGTCTTCGCCGAGTTCGCCGCGACGGCGACGACGAGCCGGTCGCAGAAGGTCAGCGACCGCGCGATGAGGTCCTGATGCCCGCGCGTGATTGGATCGAACGTCCCGGCGTAGATGGCGACCTTGCTCATGGGCGGGGAAGTTAGCGACCTGCGACCTCGACGCCAGCCATGACGAGGCTCACGCCCGATAGAACGTGATCGCCGTGTCCCCGTATTTGCGCGTGTCTCCGCCCGGCGGGATCTCGTCGCGAATCCAGTGCTCGACCCCGAGCAGCCCCGCGAAGGGAACCTCGAGCCATTGCTCGGCGATCGCCTTCGCGAGGCCGAGCTTGTAGGGCGGGTCGGCGAAGGCGATGTCGAACTCGCCAGCCTTCAGTCCCTTCGCGAAGCGCACCGCATCCGCGCGATGGACCACCGCGCGGGCTCCGGCGCCCAGCGTCTCCGCGTTCTCGCGCAGCGCCTTCAGCGAGCGCGGGCTCACTTCGACGAACTCGGCGACCGCGGCGCCGCGGGAGAGCGCCTCGAGGCCGAGCGCACCGGATCCGGCGAAGAGATCCAGCACCTTCGCGCCGACGATCTCCCGGCCGACGATGCTCATCCACGCCTCGCGCACGCGGTCCGCGGTGGGGCGGACGCGGTCGTCGTCGGGCGCCTTGATCCTCCGGCCGCGCCACTCGCCGGCGACGATGCGCAACGCGGGCGGTCCTGCCTAACGGCGGACGATGTCGGCGAGACGCGCCTGCAGCGTCTGCTCGCCCCTGTAGTCGTCGCGCTCCAGACGATACGCGACGTCCACCGTCGTCCCCTCGGAGAGCAGCGGCGCGAGGCCGGCCAGTCCCCAGCCGATCGCCTCGAGCTGCGTGCCGTCCTGCTCGAGGGTGACGCGCAGCCCCTCCCCCTTGAGCACGCGCGGCCGCGAGGCGATGCGCACGCCTCGCGAGACAAGCACCGGCATCGCGTTGCCGATCCCGAACGGCTCGAAGTGCCGCAGCAGCGCCTCCAGCTCCTCGGTGGCCTCGCCGAGCGGGATCTCGACGTCGACGCGCAGCTCGGGGACGAGATCGGCGGCGGTGAGCCGCGCCATCGCCGCATCGTTGAAGGCGCGGGTGAAGTCGGCGAGCCGCGCGCGGTCGATCGTGATCCCCGCCGCGGAGCGGTGGCCGCCGAAGCGCACGAGGTGGTCGCGGCAGGCGGCCAGCGCCGCGTGCAGGTCGAAGGCTGGGATCGAGCGGCCGCTCCCCTTCCCCACTCCCTTCTCGTCCACCGCGACCAGCACCGCCGGCCGCCCCGTCTCCTCGACGATCCGCGAGGCCACGATGCCGATCACGCCGGGATGCCATCCCTCGCTCGCCAGCACGAGTCCGTACGTGCGATCGAGGTCGATCCCTGCCACGAGCTGGCGCGCCTGCGCGAGCGTCGCCTTGTCGATCTCCTGCCGCTCGCGGTTCAGCTCCTCGAGCTCGCGCGCGATCCCGTTCGCCTCGCCTTCCGTCGTCGCGAGCAGCAGCTGGACACCCCGCAGCGCGTGGCCGAGCCGACCGACCGCATTGAGCCGCGGCGCGAGGATGAATCCGACGCGTCCCGCCGTGAGCGGCTTCCCGTCCAGCCCCGCGGCGCGGATCAGCGCTCGCAGCCCGACGTTGCGCGTCTCGGCGAGCATGCGCAGCCCGTAGCGCACCATCACGCGATTCTCTCCGCGCAGCGTCGCGATGTCGGCGATCGTCTCCAGCGCGACGAGAT
>JABFXM010000396.1 GCA_013361745.1 Gemmatimonadaceae bacterium
ACCGACGCGATCATGGTCGCCCGCGGCGACCTCGGCGTCGAGCTTCCCTTCGAGGAAGTGCCGCTCGCGCAGAAGAAGATCATCCAGGTCGCGAACCGGCTCGGCAAGCCGGTGATCACGGCGACACAGATGCTCGAGTCGATGGTGACGCATCCGCGCCCGACGCGGGCCGAGGCGAGCGACGTCGCGAACGCGATCCTCGACGGGACGGGCGCGGTGATGCTCTCCGCCGAGACCGCGGCCGGCGCCTTCCCGCGCCTCGCCGTCGAGGCGATGACGCGGATCATCACCGAGGTCGAGACGCATACGCATCCGACGGCGGAGCTCAGCGCCGACGTCGGGCTCGACGCCGAGGGCGCGAGCGACGGCGTGGCGAAGACGGAGGACGCGATCGCCGCCGCAACCGCGGCCGCGGCGGACATGATCGGCGCACCCTGCGTCGTCGTCTTCACGAAGAGCGGCTTCACGGCGCGCGTCGTGAGTTCCTTCCGCCCGTCAGTGCCGATTCTCACCCTCACCGACTCCGAGCGGACCTTCCGGCAGCTCGCGCTGGTGTGGGGAGTGTTGCCCGAGCTCGTCCCGCACTGCGCGACGTACGATCAGATGGTGGTGCACGCGCTCGACGCGGTGCGCCGCCGCGGCCTCGCGCAGGCGGGGGACCGGGTCATCGTCACCGCCGGCGTCCCCTTCGACACGCCGGGCGCCACGAACATGCTCAAGGTCGAGAAGGTGTGATGTCCAGCGTTAGGCGACACGCGTGCGCCTGACGTTCCTCGGCACGGGGACGAGCTTCGGCGTCCCCCAGATCGGCTGTCACTGCGAGGTATGCCGCTCTCCCGACCCGCGAGACCGGCGCACCCGCGTCGGCGCGTACGTCGAGAGTCGCGGCGGCACGCGGCTGCTCATCGACACGCCTCCCGAGCTGCGGCTGCAGCTCACCGCCGCGGGGATCGACCGTGTGGACGCTGTGCTCTACACGCACGACCACGCCGACCACCTGCACGGGATCGACGACCTCCGCGCGATCAGCGTCCGGCGCGAGGGCGCACTCCCGATGTACGGCCCCGCCGACTCGCTCGAGCGGATCTCGCGCAAGTTCCCGTACATCTTCGACGACAACATGCGCCCGGTGCAGGGCACCTCGAAGCCTGAGGGAAAGCTCCATCCGATCGCGCCCGGCAAGACGACGACGATCGGCGATCTCGACGTCGTCCCCGCCGCGTTGCCGCACGGCCTGATCACCGTCTTCGGCTCCCGCATCGGCCCCCTCGCGTACATCACCGACGCGAAGGTCGTCCCTCCGGAGGTCATCGACCTGATGCGCGGCGCGAAGGTGCTCGTCGTGAACGCGCTCTTCCGCACGGAACACCCGACGCATCTCTCCGTCCCCGAGGCGGTGCGCGTCGCGAAGGAGATCGGCGCCGAGCGCACGTTCCTCACGCACCTGACGCACGACAACTTCCACGCCGACCTCGAGGCCGAGTTGCCTCGCGGCATCTCGCCGGCGTTCGACGGCCTGACCGTGCGCGTGGAATGACGATGTTTCTCACCCCCGTCCTGGTTCCCCTCCCATGTCCGTGACGATCGACTACTCGAACATGCTCGCCCGCGACGACGCGAGCGCCGAGGCGCACGCCGCGCTGTCGGAATCGGCATGGTCCGCGACGCGGGGCGACTTCGCGCGGGCGCAGGCGGTGTTCGCCAGCCAGCGCGCGCACGGCGTGCTCGGCTTCCTCGATCTCCCGACCGATGCCGCGCTCGCGAAGCAGAGCACCGATTTCGTCGCCGCGACCCGCGGCCGCTATCACGACGTCGTCGTGCTCGGGATCGGCGGCTCGGCGCTCGGCCCGATCGCGCTGCGCACCGCGCTCCGGCCCTCGGGCTGGAACTCGCTTCCCGACGTCGCGCGCGGGGAATGGCCGCGGCTGCACGTGCTCGACAACGTCGACCCGGTGACGATCCTCGCCCTGCTCGAGCGGCTCGAGCTCGCCCGCACGCTGTTCATCGTCATCTCCAAGTCCGGCGGCACGGCGGAGACGATGGCGCAGTATCTCGTCGTACGGCAGCGTCTCGAGGAGGCGTTAGGCAGCGAGAAGGCGAAAGAGGCACTCGTCTTCGTGACCGACCCGGAGAAGGGCGCGCTGCGGCCGCTCGCGCGCGCCGAGGGGATCCGCGCGCTCGACATCCCGGCGAACGTGGGCGGTCGCTTCAGCGTGCTCACCCCGGTCGGCATCCTCCCCGCGGCGCTGATGGGGATCGACGTCGGGCACCTGCTCGCCGGCGCGGAGGACATGCGCCGCCGCTGCGAGAGCGAGGAGCTGGCGAAGAATCCCGCGGGCGTGTTCGCGATGCTGCAGTACCTCGCCGATACCACGCTCGGGAAGCACGTCCAGGTGCTGATGCCGTACAGTGACCCCCTGCGCGACTTCGCCGCCTGGTTCGTGCAGCTCTGGGCGGAGTCGCTCGGCAAGGCGCGGAAGTCCGACGGCGCGCATGTCGGCCCGACGCCGCTCGCCGCGCTCGGCGCGACCGACCAGCACTCGCAGGTCCAGCTCTTCATGGAGGGGCCCGCCGACAAGACCATCACCTTCATCGCGGTGAAGGAGGGCGGCGCCGACGTCGAGATTCCGAAGCGGCATCAGGACGTCGCGGAGCTCGCGTATCTCGGCGGACACCGGCTCGGCGAGCTGCTCGACATCGAGCGTCGCGCGACCGCGGGGGCGCTGGCGCGGCGTGGGCGCCCGAACATGACCATCACCCTCGACCGGGTTGACCCCTGGCACATCGGGGGGCTGATCATGCTTCTCGAGATCGCGACGATCTACGCGGGCGCGCTCTACGACGTGAACCCGCTCGACCAGCCGGGCGTCGAGCTGGGCAAGCAGTTCACTTACGCCATGCTCGGCCGCGCCGACGCGGAGCGGGCTCGACAGGAATGGAATATGCTACCGAAGGCCGATCCGAGATGGTCGGTGTAGCTGTCCGCTCGGTTCGCGTCCGCGCTTGCCCGGCCGCACCCTACCGGTCACTTTCCAACCAGGCCCCCACTCATCGCCGCCGGCGCGCGAGCTCCGTCCCCGGCGCGCATTTCCGTTTGGAGAAAGCATGCAGGCACACATCGACACGATGACCAGCATCTTCGACGGCAACATCGTCGTCGAGGACGGCCGGGTCACGGTGAAGAACGAGCGGGCGCTGAGCGGCCCGCAGATGGATACGCTCGTCCGCGAGGCGGTCTTCGGCGACGAGGCGACCCGCGACTACGCGCGGTGGCTCCTCTGGGAGATCGGCCAGGCAGTCGGCGTGCGGCCGTCGTCGATCCATGACCTCTATCTCGCCCGCGGCCGCGGCGAGGTGCACGGCTTCACCGTGCCGGCGGTCAACGTCCGCGCGGCGACGTACGACACCGTGCGCTCGATCTTCCGCGTCGCGAAGAAGATGGACGCGGGCGCCTTCATCTTCGAGATCGCGCGCTCCGAGATCGCCTACACCGACCAGCGTCCCACCGAGTACGTCGCGGTGATCATCGGCGCCGCGCTGCGCGAGGGGTTCCGCGGGCCGGTGTTCATCCAGGGCGACCACTTCCAGGTCAACCACAAGAAGTACGCGGTCGATCCGAAGACCGAGGTCGATTCGGTGAAGCAGCTCGTCACCGAGGCGGTGGCCGCGGGCTTCTACAACATCGACATCGACACCTCGACTCTCGTCGACATCTCGAAGAAGACGCTCGACGAGCAGCAGCGGCTGAACTACGAGGTCGGGATCGACATCCTGAAGCACGTGCGCGCCCAGCAGCCGGAGGGGGTGAACATCTCCGTCGGCGGCGAGATCGGCGAGGTCGGCACCGCGAACAGCACCGTCGAGGAGCTGCGCGCCTACATGGACGGCTTCGAGCGCACGCGCCGCAAGCAGGCGCCGGACGCCGAAGGGCTGAGCAAGATCAGCGTGCAGTCGGGAACCTCGCACGGCGGCGTGGTGCTCGCCGACGGCTCGATCGCCGACGTCGCGATCGACTTCAATACGCTCGAGACGCTGTCGAAGGTGGCGCGCGACGATTATGGCCTGGCCGGCGCGGTGCAGCACGGTGCGTCGACGCTTCCCGACAGCGCCTTCCACAACTTCCCGAAGCTGGAGGTCGCCGAGATCCATCTCGCGACCAACTTCC
>JABFXM010000336.1 GCA_013361745.1 Gemmatimonadaceae bacterium
AACTGCTGCTGCGCGTCCTCACGCACAACGTTGCGCTCCTCTGGCGCACCGTAGCAGGATTTCAACAGAGCAACAGAACAATCTAAATAATTGGGGATCGATGTACGTGCTCCAAAGCTTCAGATAGGCCGACGCAAGGCCGGCCGCAAACCGCTATGAGCACCAACGTAAGGGCGTCTCCTCGAACTGTGCATCGCGTCGCAACGCGGCAAGTAATGCGCGGCAGAGGAAGAGAGTTACGCTGCGAGCCGGGTCCCCGTCCCAGGACTTGATGACCAGCGGGAGCAGTTGCGCGACCGCCTTCGCGGTCGCTGTGAGCCGCTCCATATGACCTACGCTAGCTTCCATGGAGAGAACGCAAGCGGGTCTAGCGATCGGCCGACCAGAGGAGGAGTCGTGCGTCACACCGCCATCATCCGCCACATCGCCGCCACGCTCCTCGTCGCCACCGCTGCCGTCGCGTCGCGCGGTGTGGCACAGGGTACGCCGCCCGGTCCGGCGCCCGCCACGGGCCAGTCGCCGGCCGTGGACACACTGCGGCAAGCGATCGTCGCCGCGGACAGCGCGCTCTTCGATGCGTTCAACCAGCGCGACGCAAGGACGCTCGCGACGTTCTTCACGCGGGACCTCGAGTTCTACCAGGACAACGAAGGGGTCGAGACGTTCGCGCAGACGATGCGGGACTTCCGCCAGATGTTCGCACAGCCGGCCGCGATCCGTCGTGAGCTCGTTCCCGGCACACTCGAGGTGTATCCGATCAGGAACTACGGCGCGATGGAGGTGGGCCGTCACCGGTTCTGCCACCTCGAGAATGGCCGGAACGAGTGTGGCGAGTTCTCCTTCGTGCACATCTGGCGGCGGACCAAGGCGGGGTGGAGGATCGCGCGCGTCGTCAGCTACGGACATTAGCGGAACCGGCCTCCGGGCGTGCGCTCCGGTCGCCGACGCGGCGCTCCCCGATCGCGTCATGACCGCGATCGCTCGGTTGCGGACGGGCAGGACGCTGGCTGCACGAGGTGCTCACGGCGGGTCTCACCGCTAATGAGGTCCTGGCAGCGTCGGGAGCGGGAAGACTATGGCAGTGGACTCGTGTGGTGGTCGAAGCTGACGAGGCGAGCCGCTCGCCAGCCGTCCTTGGTCTCCCGCCACACGTGGACGAAGCGCGCGGCGACGACTGCTGACGCGCCGCGCTCAACGAAGCGGTGCTCGCCCATCTCCACCGCTCCGAAACCCGGCAGCGCATACACGTGCACCGACCCCGGGACCAGTTGGCGGCGTACGCCCTTCGCCCGCGGACAGTTCTGCGCGAGGTGCGCGAAGTCGGCGCGCACCTCGGCCCCGCGCCGGGCACCCGTCAGGTCATGATAGAACTCGACGTCGTCGGTGAGGAGGGCGTTCACCCGGGCCGTGTCGCACGCGGCGTAGCTCGCATCGAATAGCGCGCTGTCAGCGCGCATGACGGCCTCGTAGAGCGCGCCGCCCTGCGACGGATCCGCCGCCTCCCCGTCACGCACGCCGCGAAGGGTCAGCCCGGGCCCGGTCACGGTCACCGCACGCGCCCGGTCACCTTCGGTGGAGAACACGAGCCGGAAGTCGGGTGCGTCAGCCGGCTGGAAGGTGTGCGAACCGAGGGAGACTAGGCGGCTCGGTGTATTCGTGCGGAGCTGCCCGAGGAGAGCCCCCTCTTCCTCGTAGACGCGCAGCGGCATCGAGTTGGTGCCAGTGCTGTCGGCCAGCGTGTAGTGGCCGATGTAGATCGTGGGATCAGGGGCTGGGAGCGGGACGACAGGTACTTGCGCGACGAGCGGGCTCGCGGCCATAACGCTGACCGCAGCGAACAGCAGAGGGGAGCGGCGCACAGGCGACAGAGGTAGGGGGAGAACAAGGATGGGGAGAGCGGGAGCGCGGGCCGTAAACCGGCGCCTACCCACGTTACGGCCGATTCCCTCGTTCAGTTTCGCATGCACCGGACTGTGCCTTCCCTCTCTGCCTTCGCGTGGCAGGCTGGCCCACACGTTCCCGTCGTGCCGTTTTGTTGGCCGCAGTCCTGTTACCCGCTGTCGTACCAGGTGCCGTCGTCGCATCGGTCGCGTTAGGCGCCGTGGACGGCGGCGGGCTCTTCATGGAGATCACCGCTCGCAGCCCGTGCGATATCGGTGCGAAGGGTGGATACGCGTCAGGCGCGCGCGCCGCTCGGCACGTGCGTGAACACTGACGCTCTCAGCGAGGAGGGCAACGGATCAACCGCGGCGCGCCGCAGGATCTTGATCGGGCACCGCCGCCTCGCGGTCGGACTGGTCCTCGGTGCCGACAGCTGGGCGACGGAGCCACTGCACCGCCGTACTCGGCTCGCGGAAGATGTGCGCGGCGACGCCGCGGTCCGCAAAGCATCCGCTGACGAGCCGCACGAGCGGACCCGGCGCGTGCGCGGGCGGGATCACGCCCACGCGCCCGCCGAAGCCGGCGCAGCGCCGCCCCATGTACTGCGTCAGCTGCTCGACGTCGGTCTGCGAACGCCCCGCGAACGACTGCGAGTTGCGCATGTCGAGCACGATGCCATGCAGCGGGCGAGCGACGGCGTCGTCGAGCACCGCCCCCACCGCCGCCGCCAGCTCGCTCGGCGTGTAGCGCCCGCACGCATGGACGATCGCGACCGTTCGCCTAAGTCGGTAGCTCACCGCGGCGCCATTGCCGCCGGGGGGAGCCGGAGTGTCCGATGCAGGGCCGCCTGTCTCGCTCGGCTGGGCTGGCCCGCTCAGCCGCGGTGATTCCCGCGCGTCCGCGCTCGGCAACTGGCGATGCGGCATCGTGAAAATATGCGCCGGCCCGGTGCGGCGCGCAACGGAGCGGAGCGCCTAACGATCTGCGTCACGCCTCGCGCCCGTGACGAGCCGCGCAGGGCTCCCAATCGGTTCGGACGCGGGCAGTCCATTGCTAGCGCCCCATCTGGCGCTCAGTTCCAGAGTCAGTTGCCGACACACACGGCGACGCGTATCGTCTCGATCGAGCCGCGTTCGGAAGCGTCGGACTCACGGCGGGCCATACGACAGTCGAGGCCCGCGAACCTCCAACTCATGCCCATGCGTGCGCTCGTGCGCCCTCGCGCTGGCAAGCCGGCGATCCGGCCTGTGCTCATGCTGTTCGGCGCCTGGTCGGCCGCCGTGGCGCTCACTGCCGCGCCGCTCGGCGCGCAGCAGCGTCCGAACGCGGCGCCGGCGCCGTCAGGCATCTTCGTCGATGTCATCCGCGAACGCTGGCTCAACGCACGGCAGCGGCCCGAGTTCACGCCGATGACCGAGTCGGAGCGGTGGGTGAAGATCGCCGGTGTCGCGCAACATCCGTCGGCGAAGACGCGGACCCTCTCGCTCGCCTTCAACGTTGACGCGGGGCGGGCCGGGAACCGCGCAGCTCACGAGCGACGATCGCGGCCGCGTCGTCCGGCTCGTGGCGAGCTTTCCCCCGCCTCGGCCCGACCGCGGTGCGCTGCCCGCGCTGGTGAGCCCGGCCGAGGAGACTCGGTGGGCGATCTTCAATGGCGTCGAGCAACGCTACGCGTCACTCCCCGAGACGCGCGTCTGGGACCTCGTGCCCGTGCGTCCCACTGAGCCGCTCGCCGTCGGCCGCCGCTGGCGCGACACGCTCGACCTCCGCGCGTCGCTCGGCGAGTACCGCCAGTCGCTGCGCGGAGTCCGCGAGCACACCGTCACCGGTGACACGCTGGTCCGCGGCCGGCGACTCTGGATCGTCCGCGACAGCGCGGTCGTGCACTATGAGGAACACCTCCTCGTCGAGGAGCGGACCCTCGACACGCTCGCCGTCGTCGATCGATCGGGCGACGGCACGATCGTTGGACGGCATCTGCTCGACCCGACGCTCGACGTCGACCGCCTTCGCAACGACACGACGACGCTGACCGGACTCGCCGTCCTTCGCTACCCCGACGGGCGGAGCTTCACGACGCCGGCACGCTATGAGCGCGTGCAGCGCCTCGAACTCCTCGACGCGGCCGCGTATGCCGCGCGTGAGCGGAAGCGTCGGGCGGCGGAGGGAGAGTTCAGCATCGTGTTCCGGTTCGAAGGCGACGAAGAGCGCGTCGCCAACGGCGACAGTGCGCTCATCAACGCCCTGCTCGACACCATTGCGACCGGCCGCGATCCG
>JABFXM010000407.1 GCA_013361745.1 Gemmatimonadaceae bacterium
CGCGTATCCTCTCGCCCCAGTGCGAGCTCCTCTTCGGTCACCGGACGGAGCATGACGTCGAAGGCGAGCCAGAGCACCTTCGTCAGTGGGTAGCAGACGATTGCCGCGAGCGCCGCGAGCACGACGCCGCCCCACGTCAGCGCGGTCCAGGGCACGCGCGGCCACATCGCCCACCCGATCCCGAACAGCACCGCGGTCACGATCAGCTCCACCGCGACGAGGTTCACGAGATATGCGCCGAGGAAGTAGTCGCTCTCGCCGCGATCGAGGACCAGGCCGCAGTGTGGACAGCGATGCCGCAGCTGGAACCAGCTCGCGAGGATCCCGCGCTCGCCGCAATTCGGGCAGCGCAGTCGCAGACCACGCCAGAGGATGCGCGCCGCTCGGGTGCTCGACAGCTCGTGCATCGTCGGAAGTTAAGCAGCGGCCTCGGCGCGGACCACCGAGAGCTCGGCGACCGCGTCGTGCAGCGACTTGAGCTGGCGCGCGAGCCGCTCGACGCGCGCCGCCGCGACCGGGTTCACCGCGCTCGCGTAGTACGCGACGCTCCCGGGAAAGGGGAAATCGCGCGGCGCACGTCGCTCGACGATCGCTTCGGCGAGATCGTCGAGCACCGCCGTCGCGGCATCGGTGAATGGCGCGAGCGCGCCCGGCGCCGGATGCCCTTCGTCCTCGCCGGACAACGCGAGCGCGCCTGCGGACACCGCGAATCGTCGCACGTACGTCTGCAGCGTCATCGCCGGCTTCAGCGCGAGCGTCGCGCCGCGATGCTCGCCGAGCAGCCGCTGAAACGACTCCTCCATGCTCGCGGCGGCGGTGGCCACCTCGCGCCGCGCCGGCGCGAGCGCGTCGCCGGCGGCGGAATCTCCCGTCGCGCAGAGAGCGGCGAGACGCAAGTACTCCCGGCTCGCGCGCAGCGCCGCCGCCGCGAACTCGGGGAAGTCGCGCCACTCCGAGCTCGGCCACAGCAGCCACGATCCCGCGAGCGCGAGGCCGCCGCCGATCAGGGTGTTGACGACGCGCAGCCCCGCGAGATGCCAATCTCCCACGCTCGCTTCGGCGAGCAGCACGAATGCCGGTGTGAGGAAGATCGAGTACGCCGCGTAGTTCACCGGCAGCAGCGCCACGCAGAGCCCGACGAAGACGAAGATCAGCACCAGCAGCGCGATCTCGTTGTGGAAGAACCCGGCGAGCACCGCGGTGAGCATCGCGCCGACTACCGTCCCAGCGACCCGCTGCAGCGCGCGCTGCGTCGTCGCACCCACGTACGGCTGCAGGATGATCACCACCGTGATTGTCACCCAGTAGTCGTGCCGGATGTGCAGCGCGGTCGCGAGCCACACCGCGATCGACGCCACCGTCGCGACGCGCAGCGCATGCCGCAGGATGAGCGGACCCGGGGCGAGCGCCTCGCGCAGCCGTTCCGCGAACCCGGGCGATCGCGCCACTGCTGCCGTCGCCAGCCTTGATTCGTCCGACGGGACGTCGCCGCCGCCATTCAGTGATTCGGCCGTTTCGGCACCGACGTCTGCGTACTGCGCGGCGCGGTCAAGCAGCCGCGCGGCGTGCTCGTAGTGGAGATCCACGCTCGTCGCGCGGGCGAACGCCTCGCGCAGCCCCTGGCCGCTCCAGCGGACGACCACGCGTTGCGCGTCGCGCTCCGCCTCGATCGCCTCTGCGGTTCGACGTGCCGCGAGCGCCACGTCGCCGAGCGTTGCCGCGAGCACGACGTCGAGCGCCGCGTCTCGGGCGTCCACCGACTCCATCGTCTCGGCGAGCGCCAGCAGATGCACGAAGGTCTGCTCCGCCGTCTCGTGGAGGACGAGCAGCCGCTCGCCCCGTTCGCTCTCTCCGGGCCGCCCCAGTCGTGTCGACGCGAGCACCGCGCGCGCCTCCTCGATAGCCGAGCGTACGCCGACGGTGGCGGTGCGCAGGTCCCAGGCGTCGTGCGATCCGCCGCCGCCTGCGCGCGCCGCCAGATCGTCCGCATATGCCGCAACGGCGCGATAGCACGACGCGACCGCCACGCGCACCGGCCGGTAGGGCCGCAAGGGCCAGACGACGAGGGAGAGGAGCATCGCCCACGCACCGCCGACGAGGGCGAAGATCACGCGTTGCGCCGCGTCGTGCAGTCCGCCCGGCGGGATCGCGAGCGAGATGAGGAAGCTCGAGAGCACCGCCCCTCCGACTCCCGCTCCCGCCGCGCCCCACACGCGCGCGATCCCACAGAGCACCGCGACCGCGAAAGTCAGCGCGATCTCCGCGGGCAGATGGCCGTGCGCGAGCCCGCCGAGCCCGAGACCGACCGCGCCGATCACGGTCACGAGCGACATCGTGAGCGCGCGCGTTCGATAGGAGCCACCGCGGTCATTGAGCGCGCCGTTGAACCCCGCGAGGCTCATCCACGTCGCCGCGCCACCCGGGAGCGCCGCGCCGGCGATCACCGGGACCATCGTCGCGACCGCCGCGCGCAGCCCGGCGATCCACGCCGGACGCGCCGCGCCGCGCATCGTCGCGACGCGCACATGATGCAGCGAGCGGCGCACCGGTATCAGTACCGTGAGTCCAGCCCCTCGACGACGCGAACGGTGTCGCGCGCGATCAGCAGCTCCTCGTCGGTCGGCACGACCCACACTTCGACGCGCGAATCGGGCCCGCTGATCTTCCCCTCCGCGCCGCCGACCGTGTCACGGTTCTTCTGCGCATCGAGCTTCACCCCGAGCCACTCCAGTCCCTCGCACACCGTCGACCGCACCGGCGCCGCGTTCTCGCCGATGCCACCGGCGAAGAGGATCGCCTCCGCGCCGTTCATCGCCGCGAGATACGACCCGATGTACTTCCGCACCCGGTAGCAGAACATCTCGATCGCCAGCCAGGCTCGCCGATCGTCGTGCTCCTCCGCCTCGGCGAGCAGCTCGCGCATGTCGTTCGTCAGCCCGGAGATGCCGAGGAGACCGGACTGCTTGTTCAACAATCCCTCGACGTCGGGAAGGGAGAGTCCCTCCTTGGACGCGATGTAGTCGAGGATGGCGGGATCGAGATCTCCCGAGCGAGTTCCCATCACCAGCCCCTCGAGCGGCGTGAACCCCATCGACGTGTCGACGGAGACGCCGCCCGCGATCGCGCACGCCGACGCGCCGTTGCCGAGGTGCAGCGCGATCACGTTGGTCTGCTCGCGCGTGCGTCCCGTGAGCATCCGGTAGCGATGAGCGACGTACCGGTACGAGGTGCCGTGGAATCCGTAGCGCCGCACGCGATGGCGACGGTAGTACTGGTACGGCAGCGCGTAGAGATAGGCGCGCTCGGGGATGGTCTGGTGGAACGCGGTGTCGAACACCGCGACCTGGGGCACCCCGCCGCCGAGCACCGACCGCGCGGCGTAGATGCCGCGCAGGTTGTGCGGGTTGTGCAGCGGCGCGAGGTCGATCGTCTCCTCGATCCCGCGCAGCACCGCGTCGTCGATGAGCGCGGACCGCCGGAACTGCTCGCCGCCGTGTGTCACGCGGTGGCCGATGCCGTCGATCTCCGAGATGCGATCGATCCCCGTCCCCGCGTCGTTGCTCACCAGCCACTTCGCCACGAACTCGACGACCGCCCGATGATCTCGGAGCTGCGCGGTGCCGCGCTGCGCTTCGCCCGCGCGTCCGCGCAGGGTGTACACCGCTTCCCCCCCGATCCGCTCGATGGTGCCGCGAGCGAGCTTCTCGTCGCTGTTGGCGGCCATCCGCCCGGCATCGGTTCGGACGAGCTGGAACTTCAGGGTCGAGGAGCCGACGTTCAGGACGAGGACGTTCATCGAGTCTGGGCTGGGTCGCGCGGAATATATCGCCCCACCGCCGGCGGGCGGCGTCGGCGTTCACCCTGCCGCTCTGTCGGCGTGGCACGCCGCACGCATGAGGGTTATACCATGGCCTCGCGAACGTTCGTCGATTTCGATGGCGTCACCTGGCAGGTCTGGGACGTTCACCCCGCGATGGCGGAGCGGCGGATGGCCCAGCGGCGGCGGGAAGCGGCGCAGCTGGCCGCGGCAAAGGAGCGGCGAGCCGCGGAGCGCCGCCATCGCGCCGAGACGCGCGTCGGCGTGAGACCCGGCTTCGAGAACGGCTGGCTCGCCTTCGACTCGCCGCTCGGATTGCGGCGCCTCGCACCGATCCCA
>JABFXM010000566.1 GCA_013361745.1 Gemmatimonadaceae bacterium
GGGGACGCCGCGCGCCTGCAGGCGATCGCCGGCGCGTTAGGCAGCCTGCCGAGCCGTGCCCCCGCGAACGCGGAGCAGCGCGCGGCGCGGGCGAGCGAGCTGCTCGACGAGCTGGCGACGCTGCTGAAGAAGTCGGCGCCGCTCCGCCGCCGCGTCGAGGCGGCCGCCGAGTCGTTCGCGCGCGGGGCGAAGGGACGCGAGCGGATGCTCGAGCTGGTGCAGGCGCAGCCCTACCGCCTCGCCTTCTGGCGGCGGGCGCAGCGGCTCATCAACTACCGGCGCTTCTTCGACATCAACGAGCTCATTGCGGTGCGCATGGAGCGCGAGGAAGTGTTCGCGCAGGTGCACGCGACGGTGCTGCAATGGGTGGCCGACGGCGAGGTGCAGGGACTGCGCGTCGATCACGTCGACGGGCTGCTCGACCCGCTCGGCTACCTCGAGCGACTCCGCCGCGAGGGGAGCGCGCGCGCCGCGGGGAAGCTCGCCGCGGGCGATGACCTGCCGATCCTCGTCGAGAAGATCCTCACCCCGGGCGAGCGGCTGCGCGAGGAGTGGCCGGTGCAGGGGACGACGGGCTACGAGTTCCTCAACGATCTCGAGTCGGTGTTCGTGGACGCGGAGGGCGCGGCCGCGATCACCGCGTTCTATCACTCGCTGCGTCCGGGAACGCGACGCGAGCCGCTCGACGACTTCGAGGAGGTCGCGATCCATGGGAAGCTGCGCATCCTCGCCGGCGCGCTCGCGCCCGACGTCCGCGGTCTCGCCGCGCTCCTGCTGCCGATCGCGAAGAAGGATGCGCGCGTCCGCGCGCTCGGCGCGGCGCGGCTGGCGAAGGCGCTCACCGAGTGGCTCGCCTGCTTTCCGGTCTATCGCACCTACATCGACGGCCGCACACCGACGCCGCATCCGGCCGATCGCGCGGTGGTCGAGCGCGTCGTGCAGCGATGCACCGAACGCGGTCGCATCGCGCCCCACGTGATCGCCTTCCTGCGTGACGTGATGCTCGAGCCCGGGACGGGGAGCGACCGCGAGGCGCGGCTCCGCTTCGTCGCGAAGCTGCAGCAGGCGAGCGGGCCGGCGACGGCGAAGGGAGTGGAGGACACGGCGCTCTACCAGTACGTGCCGCTCGTCTCGCTCAACGAGGTCGGCGGCGAGCCGGCGCGTCCGCTGGAGCGATCGGTCGAGCGCTTCCACGAGGCGAACGGGGAGCGGGCGCGCGCCTGGCCGCGGAACCTGCTGTGCACGAACACGCACGACACCAAGCGCAGCGCCGACGTCCGCGCGCGGCTCGACGCGCTCGCCGAGCTGCCGGAGGAATGGACGGCGGCGGTGACGCGCTGGCGCGGGATGAACGCGTCGCTGCGGAAGCGCGTGAAGGGCGGCACCGTTCCCGACCCGAACAGCGAGTACCTGCTCTACCAGACGCTGCTCGGCATCTGGCCGGTGGGCGCGACCCAGCGCGACGCGGTGCCTGACGGCCGCACCCTCGAGGGTCTGCGCGCGCGGGTCGAGGAGTACATGCTGAAGGCGGTGAAGGAGGCGAAGCTCCATACCAGCTGGACCGATCCGAACGAGGAGTACGAGGGCGCGCTGAAGGAGCTCGTCGCCACGCTCCTGCCGAAGAAGGGTGGCGCGCGCTCGGAGTTCCTGCGCGACCTCGCTGCATTCGCGGCGCGGATCGACCGGCTCGGCCGCTGGACGTCGCTGTCGCGCATCGTGCTGCACATGACCGCGCCCGGCACTCCGGATCTCTATCGCGGTGACGAGCTCTGGAACTTCGCCCTCGTCGATCCGGACAACCGCCGTCCGGTGGACTTCGACGCACGCAGCGCGCTGCTCGACGAGATCGGCGCGCGCTACGACGACTCGGCGGAGTCGCGCGCGTCGCTGCTGCGCGAGCTGGTGCAGTCGCCGGAGGACGACCGCACGAAGCTGCTCACGACCTGGCGCGTGCTGCAGGCGAGAGCCGCCGACGCCGAACTCTATCGTCGCGGCGGGTACGAGCCGCTCGAGGTGCGCGGCGAGCGGGCGAAGCACGTGGTCGCGTTCGCGCGCCTGGTCGACGGCCGGGCGGCGATCACGATCGCGCCTCGCCTGACGGCGGAGCTCGGTGGAGGGGACGCGGCACCGGTGGGTGCCGAAGCGTGGGGCGATACGCGCATCCTGCTCCCCGGCGGGCTGGCCGGAGAGTGGCGCTGCGCGATCACGGGGGAGAGCGTGGGCGCTGTCGAGACGGGCGATGGCGCGAGTCTCGCGCTCGCCAGCGTGCTGAACCATTTTCCGGTTGCGGTGTTGGAACACTCGTGACGCTGTCGTCATGATGACCTCGCCTCCGCTCTGATCGTTTAAGCAGGGGCTGCCCGTCCCATTTCGCACCGCACTTCATCGCTACGCCCGAGAATGAACTCCTCCAGCTCCACGATCGCCTACTTCTCGATGGAGATCGCCCTCGAGACCGCCGTGCCGACCTACAGCGGCGGCCTCGGCGTCCTTGCCGGCGACACCATCCGTTCCGCGGCCGACCTCGGCGCGCCGATGGTCGCCGTGACGCTCGTCCATCGGAAGGGCTACTTCGTCCAGCACCTCGATCAGTCCGGTCGCCAGACCGAGACCCCGGTCGACTGGAAGCCCGAGGAGAAGCTCGAGCCGCTGCAGCCGCGGGTGACCGTCGAGATCGAGGGACGCACGGTGCACCTGCGTGCCTGGCAGTACACGGTGCGCGGGGTGAGCGGGGCGGTCGTGCCGGTCTTCCTGCTCGACACCGCGCTCCCGGAGAACTCCCCAGAGGATCAGCGCATCACCGACACGCTCTACGGTGGCGACGCCGAGTATCGGCTGCGCCAGGAGATCGTGCTCGGCATCGGCGGGGTGGCGATGATCCGCGCGTTAGGCATCGAGGGGGACATCGTCCATCACCTCAACGAGGGACACGCGTCGCTGGCGACGCTGGCGCTGCTCGAGCGGCAGCGCGAGGGGCGGCAGTGGGAGCAGGAGGTGTCGGAGGCCGACGTCGCCGCGGTGCGGCGGCAGGTGGTCTTCACGACGCACACGCCGGTGCCGGCGGGGCACGACAAGTTCCCGATCGACCTCGCGCGGCGGCTGCGCGGCGAGGGGCGCGTCGAGCTGCTCCGCCGCGCGCAGGCGCTCGACGGCGACTGGCTGCACATGACGGTGCTCGCGCTGCGCTTCGCGCGCTACGTGAACGCGGTCGCGATGCGGCACCAGGAAGTCTCGCGCGAGATGTTTCCGCAGCACGAGATCGAGGCGATCACGAACGGCGTGCACGCGGTGACGTGGACGTCGCAGCCCTTCCAGGAGCTCTTCGACCGGCAGATCCCGCGCTGGCGGCAGAACAACCTGTACCTGCGCTACGCGGTGAAGATCCCGCTCGAGGAGATCCGTGCCGCGCACGCCGCGTCGAAGGCGGCGATGCTCGCCGAGGTGAAGCGGCGCAGCGGGGTGGAGCTCGACCCGAAGGTGATGACGATCGGCTTCGCGCGCCGCGCGACGCCGTACAAGCGCGCCGACCTGATCTTCAGCGACCCCGATCGGCTGCGCGAGATGACGCGGCGCGTCGGCCCGATGCAGATCGTCTACGCCGGCAAGGCGCATCCGCACGACGAGTTCGGGAAGCAGCTGATCCAGCGGATCTTCGAGGCGAGCGCGAAGCTCGGCGACGCGCTGAAGGTGGTGTACCTCGAGAACTACGACATGACGCTCGGCGGCATCCTGACGTCGGGCTCCGACGTCTGGCTGAACACTCCGCTGCGTCCCCTCGAGGCGAGCGGCACGAGCGGGATGAAGGCGGCGCTGAACGGAGTGCCCAGCTTCAGCACCCTCGACGGCTGGTGGATCGAGGGCTGCGTCGAGGGCGTCACCGGCTGGGCGATCGGCGAGGACCGCGCACTGCCGCAGGACCCCTCGCACGACGTGGTCGATCTCTATCGCAAGCTCGAGCAGGTGATCCTCCCGCTCTACTACGGGCTCCCCTACCGGTGGGCCGAGCTCTCGCGCAACGCCATCGCGCTGAACGGCAGCTTCTTCAACACGCAGCGCATGGTCGGCGAGTATCTGCTGAACGCGTACTTCCCGAACGGGACGATGGTGCGGCCGCTGGCGAAGGAAACGGTGGGGTAGGACCGCAGGGGTCGCG
>JABFXM010000299.1 GCA_013361745.1 Gemmatimonadaceae bacterium
CGGCGGCGACCGGCGCCGAGGCCGTCGCGGCTGTCGGATTCGCGGCCGATGCGGCGTTCGCGCCACCCTCGCTGCTCGGCGCGGGCGCGGTCGCGACCTGCGCCGGCGCGACGCTCGCGTCGTCGACGTGACGCGAGAGCAGCATGGTTCCTCCGCCAGCCGCCGCGATGGCCACGGCCGCCGCCGTCTTCCAGCCGATCCAACGCGCGCGTGGCAGCCTGCGTGGCGCTCGTGCGCCGTCGTCGACGAGCATGGGACGCGTCGGTGCCGCCGTCGCGGAACGTACCGCGCCCGCGATGCGCACCACGTCGATCCGCGGTGCGACGCGAAGCGATGCCCGCACCGCCTGGATGAGCGCGAGCTCGCCCGCGCACATCCCGCACTCGGCGAGATGCGCCTCGACCCGGGCCAGGTCGGCCGCGGAGAGCGCCCCCCCGGCCCGCTCGGGGAGCAGCTCGCGAATATCGACGTTCGAGCAGTCAGCCATCGAGAAACTCCTTCACCGCGCGCATCGCGTTGTGGTAATGCACTCTCGCCGCTCCTTCGGTCGTCCCCGCGACTTCGGCGATCTCCTTGTACGACAGTCCTTCCGCCACCCGCAGGGAGAACACTTCGCGTTGCGTCGGCGTTAGCGCCGTCACGGCGTCGCGCACCCGCTGCTCCGTCTCCCCCGCGACCATCCCGTCGAGCGCGTCGAACTCCGTCACCGCGTCCGCTTCCTCCACCGGCACCGCGACGGGACGCCTCGCGCGAGCGCGTCGTCGGTCGAGAACCAGCCGCCGCAGGATCGTGAAGAGCCAAGTGCGAAGCGAGCTCTCCCCCCGGAACCCCTCGATCGAGCCGAAGGCGCGGACGAAGGTGTCCTGCACCAGCTCCTCGATCTCGTCTCGCACGCCCAGGCTGGAGGCGAAGCGCGCCAGCGCCTCGGCGTGCCGCTCCACGATCTCCGTCGCCGCCCGCTCGTCGCCGCTTCGCCAGCGTGAGAGCAGAGTCGCGTCGGACGCGAGGTCATCCGATGGGCCGATCATGCGTTCACAAGGTGAGACGGCGACATGACGCGGATGTTAAGGAGGTCAGAGCGTTCCCGCCGCCCCTCGAGCCGGGTACCTTCCGGCTCATCATGACCGCCCACCCCGAGACGCCGCCCGCGCGCCCGAGCCTCGAGCTCATCGCACACCGCGGCGCGAAACGCGAGCGACCAGAGAACACCCTCGGGGCGTTCGCCCGCGCCATCGAGCTCGGGGCGGATGCCCTCGAGCTGGATGTTCACGCGACGCGTGACGGCGTGGTCGTCGTCCATCACGACGCAGTCCCGAAGGACGTCGGGGTCGGCGGCGAGCCGCCGCTCCCGATCGCGCAATCCACCGCGCAGGAACTGGGTGCCTTCCGCGTCGGCGGCGAGCGCATCCCGACGCTCGCCGCGGTGCTCGCGCTCGCCGAGGGCCGCGCCACTGTCTACGTCGAGATCAAGGGCGTGGGAATCGAACGCGCGGTCGCCGACGTGGTGCGCGCGTCGGGGGCGCGCTGCGCGATCCACTCCTTCGACCACGAGGCGATCGGGCGCGTCCGCGCGCTCGCGCCGGAGATCCCGCGCGGACTTCTCTTCGAGCACCGCGGTGCGGACATGCTGGCCGCGCTCGTCGAGTACGACGCGCGCGACCTCTGGCCGCACGTTCCCCTCGTCGACGAAGCGGTCGTCGAAGGTGCGCATCGCCTCGGCCGGCGCGTGGTCGTGTGGACGGTGAACAGCGCGGCCGACGCGGCCCGGCTCGCGGCGACGGGAGTCGACGCGCTGTGCGGCGATGACGTGCCCCTGCTTCGCGACGCGTTACGCGATTCGCGTCGCTGACGGCGCTCCGACACTGGCCCCGCTCTTCCCCGGCGAGTAGCTTCGCCCCACCTCGCGGGCAACCGCCCGCATCCACCCACAACGGAGGGACACCGCCGCGATGCGCACAGCCGCACTCGCCGCAGTGCTCGTTACCGTCGCCTGCTCCGCGCCCTCGGCCAGACAGACGCCCGCGCCGCAGCGCGCGATGACGGACAGCACCGCGCAGTCGACCAACGGACTCGGACTCGGCGCCACCTCGGTGCCCGGCGCCGATCCGTTCCCGAGCACCTATCGCCCGTTCCCCTCGAAGGCGACGGTGATCCGCAACGTCACCATCCTGACCGCGGCCGGTCCGACGATCCGGAACGGTTCGGTGCTGCTCCGTGACGGCAGGATCGCCGCGGTCGGAGCGAGCGTCGACGCGCCATCCGATGCGACGGTGATCGACGGCGCGGGAAAGTATCTGACTCCGGGGATCATCGACATCCACTCGCACGTCGGCGCCGGTGCTTCTCCCGGCGATCGCGGCGCGCAGACGAACGACGTCAACGAGGCGACGAATCCCTCGACGCCGTACGTGTGGGTGGAGCACTCCGTCTGGCCGCAGGATCCGCAGCTGCCGCGCGTGCTCGCCGGTGGAGTGACGACGATCCAGGTGCTGCCGGGCTCCGCGAACCTCATCGGCGGACGCAGCGTGGTGCTGAAGCTCGTTCCTTCGCGCAGCGTGCAGGGGATGAAGTTCCCGGGCGCGAAGTACGGGCTGAAGATGGCGTGCGGCGAGAATCCGAAGCGTGTCTACGCCCAGCGCGGACCGTCGACGCGGATGGGCAACATCGCCGGCTACCGCGCGCAGTGGATCCAGGCCGAGGCGTACCGGCGCCGCTGGGACAAGTGGAACGCGACGCATCAGGGAGACCCGCCGCAGCGCGACCTCGGCATGGAGACGCTCGCAGAGGTACTGCGCGGGAACATCCTCGTGCACAACCACTGCTACCGCGCCGACGAGATGATGCAGATGATCGACATCTCGCACGAGTTCGGATACAGGATCCGCGCGTTCCATCATGGCGTCGAGGCGTACAAGGTCGCCGACGTCCTGGCGCGCGAGGGAATCGGCGCCGCGCTCTGGGCGGACTGGGGCGCCTTCAAGATGGAGGCGAACGACGCGGTGCGCGCGAACCTCCCGCTCGTGATGAAGGCGGGCGCGCGCGCGATCGTGCACTCGGACGACGAGTCGGGGATCCAGCGCCTGAATCAGGAAGCGGCGAAGGCGATGGCGGCCGGCAACAGGATCGGCGTTCCGGTGAGCGAGGACGACGCGATCAAGTGGCTCACCATCAATCCCGCGTGGGCGCTCGATCTCGACTCGAAGATCGGGTCGATCGAGGTGGGCAAGAACGCGGACGTCGTGCTCTGGTCGGGGGACCCGTTCAGCGTCTACTCGCGCACCGAGAAGGTGTGGATCGACGGCGCGATGATGTTCGATCGCTCGGACCCGAGCGAACGGTGGCGGACTGATTTCGAGCTCGGCTACGTTCCCGCCGTGCAACAGACGGGAGGATCGAAGTGATGCGCACACCGATTCTTCGCGCCGCGCTCCTCGTGAGCGCCGCGCTTCCATGCTCCCTCGTCGCCCAGACCGTCGCGATCACCGGCGGAAAGGTCTACACCGTGAGCGGTGCGACGATCGACAACGGTACCGTCGTGATTCGCGATGGAAAGATCGTCGCGGTCGGCGGCAACGTCCCCGTTCCCGAGGGCGCGCAGCGCATCGACGCCACGGGCAAGTGGGTCACCCCCGGCCTCGTCGATGCCGCGACGCTGCTCGGCTTCAGTGAGATCGGGGCGGTTGGAGGGACGAACGACGCCGGCGCGACGGGCAAGGACCACGTCGCCGCCGCGTTCACGGTGTGGGAGGGGCTCAACCCGGCGTCGGTGCTCCTCAGCCCCACCCGCGAGGACGGCGTCACGAGCGTCATCGTGCATCCGACAGACGGATTGTTCGCCGGCCAGAGCGCAGTCGTCGAGCTGGTGGACGGCGACGCGACCGACATGGTCATTCGTCGGTCGGCGGCGATGGTCGCGTACCTGAACAACGCCCGCGACGTCGGTGCCGAGTCGCGCGGCGAGATGCTGCTGCGCGTTCGTGAGATCCTCGACGACGCGCGCACCTACGCGCGCCGGCGGGCGGATTTCGAGCGCGCCGAGACGCGACCCTTCGCGGCCGGGCGGCTCGACCTCGAGGCGCTGCAGCCGGTGCTCGCGGGGCGGCTGCCGCTGCTCGTCGCCGTCGACAAGGCGAGCGACATCCAGGCGGCGCTGCGGCTGGCGAAGGACTACAGCATCCGCCTGGTGATCGCGGGCGGCGCCGAAGCATGGATGGTGGCGGGTGACCTCGCCGCCGCCAGGGTGCCTGTCCTCACGGGCGCGATGAACAACATTCCCGAGAGCTTCAATGCCCTCGGCACGCGGCAGGAGAACGCCGCCTCACTCCGCGCCGCCGGGGTGACGGTCGCGCTGATCGGCAACGCGGGCGGGGGCGACGAGGAGACCTTCAACGTTCGCAACATCCGCTACGAGGCGGGGAACGCGGTCGCCTACGGGATGAAGTGGGAGGACGCGCTCCGCGCGATCACGCTCACGCCGGCGGAGATCTTCGGCGTCGCCGACCGCGTGGGCTCGCTGCAGGCTGGCCGGGACGCGAACGTCGTCGTGTGGAGTGGCGATCCATTCGAGTTCGCGACGCGCGCCGAGCACGTCTTCGTGCGCGGCAAGGAGTATCATGACGTGTCGCGCCAGGACCTCCTGATGGAACGCTACAAGAATCTCCCGCCGAACTACGAAACACAACTCAAGTAAGGGGTCGGGGGTCAGGGGTCAGGGGTCGGCAGGACGATAGATGAGAGACGAGGGAGTGGCGTGTGGCCACTCCCTCGTCGTCGTTGCGGACCCCTGACCCCTGACCCCTGACCCCTACGCCCGGTCAGCTTGGATTGACCGGTGCGTCGGGCGCGGGCGGGCCGTCGATGGAGGCGCCGCGCGCGGCGCGGGCGGTACGCAGATCTTCCTCGAGCTTCGTGTGCTCCGCTTCGGCGGCCGCGAGCTCGCCGGAGAGGCGCGCATAGCTGTCGGTGTCGAGCTCCGTGTTCGCGCTGCGCGCGCGGTAGAAGGCGTATCCCAGCGCCTGCGCGGCCTTGTCCATCCGCTGCTTCGCGCGGAAAGCCTCGAGCTGGATGCGCCCCTCATCGAGGGCGCCCTGCGCCACACGGCCGGCGCGGTCGAGCTCGGACTTCAGTCGATCCCAGAGTGCCATCCTTTCCTCGCTGCTCGGGTTCGCGGACCTCGGCGAGGCCGCTGATTTCCGATACGGCCCGCCTCCGGAAGCTGTTTCAGAGCGCGGCCGCCGTCAAAAGCAGAACGGCCCCGCGATGCGGGGCCGTTGCTTCGCTGCGTCGGACTGTCGCTTAGGCGACCGCGGTCTCGCGGGCCGGCGCGGGATAGACGCTGACCTTCTGCTGCTTCTTGTTCTTGTGCTCGAACGTCACGACGCCGTCGATGAGTGCGTAGATCGTGTAGTCCGTGCCGAGGCCGACGTTGTTGCCGGGGTGCCACTTCGTGCCGCACTGACGGACGATGATGTTGCCCGCGACGACGCTCTCGCCGCCGAACTTCTTCACGCCACGGTACTTCGGGTTCGAGTCGCGACCGTTGCGCGAGGAGCCTACGCCTTTCTTATGAGCCATTGTGCCCTCCTCGCTCAGCCGAGGGTGATGTCGTTGATCCGGACTTCGGTGAAGCCCTGCCGATGCCCCTGCTTGCGGGCGTAGTTCTTCCGCCGCTTGAACTTGAAGACGACGATCTTGTCGCCGAGTCCGTGCTTGACGATGGTGCCGGTGACCTTCGCGCCCTGGACCATCGGGACGCCGGTCTTGGCGTTCTTCCCGTCCGATCCGAAGAGCACTTCGTTGAACTCGACGGTGCTCCCCTGCTCGCCGACGAGCGAAGGGATCCGGAGCGTCTTGCCCGGCTCGGCGCGATACTGCTTGCCGCCGGTGCGAATGATTGCGTAAGCCATGGAAATCAGACGGGTAAAAGCTGTGAGCCTCTAAACATAGACCGCCCCCGGGCTCCTGTAAAGGCCCTGGGGGCGGCTCTAAGCTATAAGGCGTAAGAGGTTAGCGACTGCGCCGATTCGAATTCCGCGCCTCACGCACCTGGCGTGGCCGCGCCGTCGAACCCCGCCGCCCGACAGGCGGCGGCGGTGGGAAGGCCGCGCGAGCGACGGTCGAGTTGAACGATCTGGTCGCGCAGGACCGAAGCCTGGGCGTCGGTGTGGCCAGCCTCCGCCGACCACAGGGCGACCGTGGTCTGCGTCTCGCGGATCGCGGCGCTGGTCGCGGATGCGGCGGCCGTGCCACCCGGCTGAGGCACGCCGGCAGAAGGAGCAGTGGCGACGGCCGGCGTGCGGGTCGCCGCGTCATAGGCGTTCGTCTCGGCGCCGCTCTTCCCAGCCACGACGGCGCGGAGCGCGCCGACGAGGTTCGCCCGCACGAGGGCAACAGCGCGCGCGGTATCACAGGAAGCCGCGCTCACCACGGCTCGCTGCGGCGTCGCCGCCGGTCGAAGCCGCGCGCAACCCGTCACCATGCCAAGAGCCAAAGCGAAGCAGGCCAGCTTGGAGATTCCGCTCATCTGTACCTCCGTGGTGGGTTTCGGCGGCGCGTGGAGCATCGGGGCTTCGAGAACCCTACCGCGCGACAGCCGCAACGACAAGAGCGGACGTCACCGAGGAGCGTCGGTCTGCGGCATAAAGGCTCGCGGCCCGGGAAGACCGTACCGCATCTCCCGGGCCGCGTCTCGCAAGCATCACCCCGTTAGGCGACCGCGTACTGCTGCGTCACATCGCGACCCGCCGACTTCACGACGAGCTTGAACTCGTCCGGACGCAGAAGCGGATCGTCGCGAACCTCGAGCCGGAACGGAACCGTCTTCTCGAGCTTCTTCACGAAATCGCGCTCCTCCTGCAGCACGTACATGGCGACCTCGGGATGCAGCCGGACGACGAGGTTGTCCTTCTTCCCCTCGACGGCGATCCGCTTCACCGATCGCTCGACCCGCCGGACGATCGTCTCCGGCGTGAAGACGCGGCCCGTGCCATGACACGTCGGACACGCCTCGGTCATGCGCTGGAGGTGGCTCTGCCTGACGCGCTGCCGCGTCATCTCGATGAGGCCCAGATCGCTCACCGCGAACGCCTTCGTGCGCGCACGGTCGCGGCCGAGATGCGTGCGCAGCTCCTGCAGCACCTTGTCCCGGTTCTGCTTCGACTCCATGTCGATGAAGTCGCAGACGATGATCCCGCCGACGTCGCGCAGCCGAAGCTGCCGCGCGACCTCGCGGGCCGCTTCGACGTTGGTCTTCAGGATCGTCTTCTCGGGATCCTTCTTCCCGGTGTAGCGGCCCGAGTTCACGTCGATCGAGACGAGCGCCTCGGTCGGCTCGATGATGAGATAGCCTCCGCTCGGCAGGTCGCAGCGCCGCTTGAAGAGATCGCGGATCTCGGTCTCGATCTCGAACTTGTCGAAGATCGGAACCGGCTCCTCGTAGAGCTTCACGCGCTCTAGCAGCTCGGGACCGACGCCCTTCAGGTATTCCGTGATCTCGTTGTAGAGCTGCTTCGAGTCCACCGTGAGCGAGTCCACCTTCGCGCTGAAGACGTCGCGGATGATGCCGCGCGTCAGGCTGGTCTCGCGGTGCAGCAGCGTGGGGGCGCGGGTGAAGTTCGTCTTCTTCTTGATCCGCTTCCACTGGCTGATCAGCGTGTTCAGCTCGCGCTGGAAAGTCTCCTGCGTGACGTCCTCGCTGACGGTGCGGACGATGACTCCGCCGCTGTTCGGCGGAAGGATCGCCTGCACCTGCTCGCGCAGCCGCTTCCGCTCCTCGCGGTCGCCGATCTTGCGGCTGACGCCGACGCGCGACGCGAAGGGCATGTAGACGAGGAAGCGGCCCGCGAGCGAGACCTGCGCGGTCACACGCGGGCCCTTCGTCGAGATGGGCTCCTTCGAGACCTGGACGATGACGTCCTGACCCTTCTTCAGGAGCTCCTCGATCGCCTGGTCGGGACGCTCGTCACCGCGGCCGTTGCGGCGCCGGGGAGTCGGCTCCTCGTCGTCATCGTCCTCCGACTCGTCCGCATCGTCAGGCGCCTCGGCCTCGGGATACACGAGGTCCGAGCCGTGAAGGAACGCGGCCTTTTCGGTGCCGATGTCGACGAACGCGGCCTGGAGACCAGGCTTCACCGCTTCGACGCGTCCGAGATAGATGTCGCCGACCATGCGCCGGTTCTCCGGGCGGTCGACGAGGAGCTCAACGAGCTGGTCGTCCTCGATGATTGCCACCCGCGTCTCGCGCGCGTGGCCGTTGATGAGAATCTCGCGTTTCATCTGGGCCCGTCAAACCACGAAGCCCCGGCGACTCGGCGGGGCTCGGGTGACGGAACGGTGTGAGGAGGTGGCGGATCGATGCGGCCGCGAAGCGCGGCGTGAGCATCGTCTCAGTCAGGGTCTTCTCCAGCCGACGCGGGATCGTGCGTGCCACGACCGGCCGACGCGCGTCACGAAGAGCGCGGGTCGGGATGATTCCGGGGGACGTACGATCTGGTGCTGTAGCGATCACCGAGCGCGTGGCGAAGAAGTCGCGCGCGAGCGGTGCCGATCGTGCTTCGGCGGCTCGCTGCCGCGGGATGCCTGCGGGCGCGCCGAGTCGCGAGGCGCCGCACAGGCGGGAAAAAGCTGGCCAGTCACTGCTGCATAACTAACGATCAGGGCTACTTCGCGCAACGCAGGCAACGACTTACGTGTGTCGCGCGACCCAGTAGGCGAGATACGCGACCGCCGCGACATAGCCGAGCGCGGCCTTCCACTCACCGTGCTTCATGTAGAGCGGGAAGCTGAAGCCGACGCCCTCCGCGGGCATGCCTTCCCCGCCCCACGGCAGCGGCCGCGGGAAGAATGCGGGCACGTTGCGCTCGTACTGCGCGTAGGCGTCGGGGAACCGGCCGCGGATGTTCGCCTTCTCGCGCGCCATGGTCGGCGCGTAGATGACGATGAAGAAGGCGGCGACGAGGAGCACCAGGATCCAGTGCGCGGCTATCGCGAAGCCGACCGCGATGAGGAAGCTCCCGAAGTAGAGCGGGTTCCTCGTGAAGGCGTACGGTCCGCTCGTCGCCAGCCGGTCGTTCTTCATGATGTGCCCCGATGCCCACGCGCGCACGAGGACGCCGGCGAGGGCGACGACCGCGCCGATGAGGAGCGACTGCCGCGTGACGTAGCGCGGCGCCAGCCAGAGGTAGAGGCCGGCGAGAATGAAGCCGAGCGGAAGCCGCAGCTTCTTGGCGATGAGAGACGCGCTCAATCCGCGAGCTCCTTCAGGATGTGACGTGCGATGACCATGCGTTGAATCTCGGAGGTTCCCTCGCCGATCTCGCAGATCTTGGCGTCGCGCATCATGCGCTCGACGGGGTACTCCTTCGTGTAGCCGTAGCCGCCGTGGACCTGGATGGCCTTGATCGTGTTGCGCATCGCGAGCTCCGAGCAGTAGAGCTTCGCCTGCGCGGCCTGCTTCGCGAAGGGGCGACCGTTCATCGCCAGCCACGCCGCGTGATAGGTGAGGTGCTTCCCCGCCTCGATCTCCGTCGCCATGTCGGCGAGCTGGAAGCCGATCCCCTGGAAGTCGGCGATGCGCTGCCCGAACTGCTTGCGCATGCTGGCATACTTCACCGCCGCCTCGTACGCGCCCTCGGCGATGCCGAGCGAGAGCGCGGCAATGCCGACACGTCCGGAGTCGAGGGTGCGCATGAAGTTGATGAAGCCCATTCCCTCCTCGCCGAGCAGGTTCTCGGCGGGGACCTCGACCTCCTCGAAGATCAGCTCGCGCGTGTCCGACGCGCGCCAGCCGAGCTTGTCCTCCTTTTTCCCCGAGCGAAAGCCGTCCATCCGCGCCAGCGAGTCGTCGTGGCCGATGCCGAGCTCGCGCGCGACGGGCATGTCGCTCGTCTCCTTCGTGAGGATGAACGAGCTGATTCCCTTCGTCCCCTTCGAGCGATCGGTCACCGCGGTGACGACGAAGATCTCGCCGACGCCGCCATGGGTGATGAAGATCTTGCTGCCGTTGAGGACGTAGCTCCCGCCCTTCTTCCGAGCCGTCGTCCGGGTGCCGCCGGCGTCGCTCCCCGCGTTAGGCTCGGTGAGACCGAAGCCGCCGAGCACCTTTCCCGACGCAAGGAGGGGAACGTAACGCCGTTTCTGCTCCTCGCTCCCGAAGTTGACGATCGGGGAGGTGCCGAGGGTGGTGTGCGCGGAGATCGTGATCGCGTGCGAGGCGTCCACCTTCGCCATCTCGTGGATGGTGATCATGTAGCTGATCAGATCGAGACCCGCGCCGCCGAGCTCCTCCGGCCACGGAACGCCGAGCAGGCCGAGCTCTCCCATCCGCTTGACGTTCTTCCAGGGGAACTTCGCGGTCGCGTCGAGCTCTCGCGCGACGGGGAGGACCTCCGTGCGCGCGAAATCGCGAACCATGTCGCGGACCGCGAGATGCTGCTCGTTGAAGTAGAGCGAGTCGTCCAAGTTTCCTCGTCAGGCCGCTTCGGTGGTCTCGTCCCGCAGCACGGCGAGGAAGCGCTCCCCGTACTTTTCGAGCTTCATCGGTCCCACGCCCCGCACCTCCGCCATCGCGTGAGTCGTGCGTGGACGCCGGACCGCGAGCTCGGCGAGCGTGCGGTCGGGAAACACCACGTACGGCGGCACCCTGTCCTCGCGAGCGATCGTCGTACGGAGCGCCTTGAGCCGCGCGAGCATCTCGCTCGACTCCTGATCCAGCGCCGGCGCTTCGTTCGTCTCCTCGAAGCGAACGAGCACGTCGTCGGTCCCGACCACACGTCCACGCGGCGTCTGTCGCTCGCGCGGCGCATCGCTCCGCTTGCGCGGCTTCGCGCGGGGCTCCTCCGACGCGGGGACGTGCGTGCCGAGGCAGTTGTCACAGGCGCCGCAGCTCTGACGCGCCGCCGGGTCGCCGAAATATCGAAGCACGAAGCCGCGACGGCAACCGCGCGGGTAGGCGTACTGCTGCATCGCGTCGAGCTTCGCGAGATCGCCACGGCGCCGGCGATCGAGCGTCTCCCAGTCGATGCGGATCGCGGCGAGCGGTGCGCCCGGTTGCGCGAGTCGCGCGCCGCCGCCATCGCGCTCGAAGGTGAGGAACTGTCGCCGCTGGAGTCCCTCCAGGAGTGGAAGCGCCCCCGGCGCCCCGCCGAGCCCCGGCGGCAGCATCTCGAGATCGAGCGCGACGCCTTCGTAGACGCGGTCGCCGCCGCCCGACTTCCAGAGCGAGCGGAGGAGCGCGAGCTCGAGCCCATTCTCGGCGCCGAGCTCGCGCTTGATGCGATCGGGGGTCGCGAGGAGGCGGACGTAGACGCGGCTCGCGGACTCGCTCTCGCGGAGCACCGCGCCGGCCTGCACGAGGACGCGCAGCACGGACTCCACCTCGCGCGCCGAGGTCTTCCCGCCGGCGCGCAGCGCGAGGCGTTCGGCGTCGAGGTCGTCGAGCCGGCCCGCGCGGTCGGCGTCGCGGCTGATCGCGTTGTACACGCGGTCGATGACCGCGCGCTCGGGATAGGCGCCCTTGATGAAGAACTCGTGCGTGAAGCGGTCGGGGAAGCTGTGCAGGAGCACGCAGTCGGAGGGAAGGCCGTCGCGGCCGGCGCGACCCGCCTCCTGGTAATACGCCTCCAGCGTCCCCGGCATCGCGTGGTGCACCACGAGCCGAACGTTAGGCTTGTCGATCCCCATGCCGAAGGCGTTCGTCGCGACGATCGCGCGGACGTCCTCGCGCATGAAGGCGTCCTGCACCTCGTGGCGATGCTTGTCGTCGAGCCCCGCGTGGTAGGCGACGGACGGGATGCGCGCGCGCTCTAGGACGCGCGCCACGCGCTCGACGGCGCGACGCGTCGACGCGTAGACCACGGCCAGGCCTTCCGCGTCGCGGATCGCCTGGACGAGCGCCCTGTCCTTGTCGTCGTCGGTGCGAGTGGGGACGACGTGGTAGCGAAGGTTGATCCGGTCGAACCCGGTGATGACGGTCTCCGGGTCCCTGAGCGAGAGCTGCCGCGCGATGTCGCGCCGGACCTCGGGGGTCGCGGTCGCGGTGAGCGCGACGACGGGCGGGTTGCCGAGCCGCTCGCGAACCTGCGCCATGCGCAGATAGCTCGGGCGGAAGTCGTGCCCCCACTCGCTGATGCAGTGTGCCTCGTCGAGCGCGAGGAGCGACACGCCCATCTTCGCGATGCGCTCGGCGGTGTTCGCGAAGTCGAACCGTTCGGGGGCGACGTAGAGCAGCTTGATCTCACCGCGCTGCGCGCGCGCGAGGCGGTCGGAGACCTCGCCGCTCGAGAGCGTGCTGTTGACGAAGGCCGCAGGCAAGCCGCGCGCGGTGAGCGCGTCGACCTGGTCCTTCATCAGCGAGATGAGCGGGGATACGACCACCGTCAGGCCCGGTAGGAGCAGCGCCGGCACCTGATAGCAGATGGACTTGCCGCCGCCGGTGGGCAGGATCACCAGGGTGTCGCGCGCGTCGAGCACGGAGGCCACGGCGCGGGCCTGGCCGGGACGAAAGTCGTCGTAGCCGAAATGCGTGCGCAGCGCGGTGCGCGCATCCTCGATCGTCGGTCGGGTCATTCGGCCAGCCTCGCCTCACGCGACCCGCGCTGCGACATCGATCCGCCGCGGCGCGTGTCGCTAGACCGCACGCGCGAAGTGGCCTCGCGTGAACGCCGAGCCGACGATCTCGCGAACGGTTCCGACGGGTGCATCGTCACCGGCGGCGAGCGCGTCGAGCTGCTCGCGATATCCCCGTACGATCTCGCCGACGGGTTCACCCGCGATGTTGAAGACCGCGTGAAAGCCGCGAACCCCAGCGGACCACAGACGCGGGAGGTACTCGCTTCCCTCGACCGGGCGCGAATGCAGCAGCCGGTTGCGGCATGCCGAGTCGGTGGCGACGGGAAAGGTGTAGCCCGCGGGATCGGTGATCGTGATGTTCGTGTGCTTCTGGACGCAGAGATCGCGACAGGTCGTGGCGACGCGATCGAACGCGGCGGAGAGCACGCAGTGCTCGATGGTCATCCCCTCCGGCCGGCCGTAGAGGAAGACGTCGAAGCCCTCACCGCCCCACGGCGCGACGACCTGCGCCATCTCGTCGGTGGTCAGCTCGAGCGAGACGGTGACGCGGCTCGCGCCCGACGCGAAAAGCTCGGCGGCGCTGTGCTGGTTGAAGCAGTTCACCGCGTAATCCGCGACGACGTCGCGGCCGGCGCCGCCGAGCTCCGCGACGAGACCAAGATGGCCGCTGAGGATCGGCGTGCCGAGGTCGAGCCACTTCTGAAGCGCGGGTCGCTCCTCGGGGCGCACGATGCTCGGCGTGCGCAGCCGGAAGCCGATGCCGCGCGCCGCGAGCTCGTCGCGCAGCGCGAGGACCCGCGCGCGTGGCGGCGCGGGGTGCCGCAGGAAAGGATCGAAGACGATCTCCGTCGCGCCGGCGTCGGCGGCGGCGCGGGCGTCCTCGAGCGTGTAGACGCTCGCGCGCAGCGCGAATGGCTCGGGCGTCGGCGCGTCACTCCGGCGCGTCGTGTCGAGCGATGCAAGCGCCGCGTCGATGCTCGCGTCACGCTCGGCGAGGGCGGCCTCGCGCGCCCAGTCGCGACGCAGCGTGAGCTGCTCGATCGCCTCCTGACGCAGATGGTTCAGCGCGCTGATCGGGAGGAAGAGGCCGGGCGCGAGCGCGGCGTCGTCGACCGCCCCGAGGACGAAGGGAGTCTCACCGAGTCGGCCGAGCTGCTCGCGCAACGTCTCCCTCGAGAGGGAGCGCGCCGTCGCCGGCGCGAGCGTCGGCTCGGAGCGGAGTGTGATCGTCTCACCGTTGGCGGTGAAGACGGCCTTCAGCGGCGAGCCCGCGGCACCGAAGACGCGGACGTCGACGCGAGTCTTGCGCTGCCGGATGGTCGTCGGCAGCGCGGCGTAGCTCGCGCGCGCGCGCTCGAGCAGGGCGGCCTCGCTCGAGCGCACGACCTTCCAGCCGGTCGGGACGCTCACACGCGTCGCGATTGCCTGACGATGGATACCGTCGCGGGAGGAGAGCGTGCGCACCTCGCTCACCTGGAAGCCTGTGGACTCCTTCGTGTCGTCCTCGGGCGGCTCGAAGCCGAGTCCATCGCGCTCGCGGATCTCGTCGCGGACCTCGACGATGAGCTCACCGCGCTCGCTCCCGACGACGACGCCGAGCTCGCGGCCGCGGTTGTCGGGCTGATTGCGCGTGATGTAGTCGCGCCCGGCGCGGCCGCCATACATGCCGCCGGTGAAGCCGCGCGAATAGATCTGCACGAGCGGCGCGACCTCGGTTCCAGGCGCGGGCATCGGCTCGCCGCGCGAGACGGCGTCGAGGAACTGCTTGTACTCGCGCGTCACGGTCGCGACGTACTCGGGCTTCTTCTTCCGCCCCTCGACCTTCAGGCAGCCGACGCCGGCGTCGGCGATCTCGGCGAGATGCTCGTACGCGGCCAGATCCTTCGCCGAGATGAGATAGCCGCGATCGAGCTCGGCGCCGGTGTCCGTGTCGGTGAGGACGTAGTCCTTGCGGCACGACTGCGCGCACGAGCCGCGATTGGCGCTCCGCTCGGAGATCATCCCGGACATGTAGCACTGTCCGGAGTACGAGATGCAGAGCGCGCCGTGGACGAAGGTCTCGAGACCGAGGTCGGGAACGGCGGCGTGGATCGCGCGGATGTCGTCGAGGGTGTTCTCGCGCGCGAGCACGACGCGGTCGATGCCAAGGTGCTTCATGACGGCCGCGCCGCTCGCGTCATGCACGGTCATCTGCGTCGAGCCGTGGATCTCGAGCTGCGGATAGACACGCTGGATCAGCCGAACGACGCCGATGTCCTGGACGATCGCCGCGTCGATCCCTCGGTCGACGGCGCCGCCGAGGAAACGGAGCGCGTCGCGGAGCTCGGCGGGCTTGAAGAGGATGTTGAAGGTCAGGTAGATGCGACGCCCGCGCTCGTGCGCGATGCGGCACGCCTCCTCGACTTCATCCAGCGACAGCTGAGCTCCCTCGTCGCGCGCATTGAAGCGCTCGGCGCCGAGGTAGACGGCGTCGGCACCATTCGCGACGGCGGCCCGCACGGCTTCGAGCGAC
>JABFXM010000315.1 GCA_013361745.1 Gemmatimonadaceae bacterium
ATGAACGGGACGCGACTCGCGGCGCTGCGCCGCCGCCCGCGCGGCGTGCGCATCGTCCCCGTGAGCCGCGTACGACCCCGCGCCCTCCGGGCGCGCAGACGACACATTCCGACATGAATCCCCAGCACTTCGCCCGCCCGACGCGCACCGTTCAGGAAAGCCAGCACGAGACCTCGGAGCTGATGATGCCGCAGGACGCGAACGTCCTCGGCCACATCTTCGGCGGCGTCGTGCTCTCGATGATGGACAAGGCCGCCGCGGTCTCCGCCTTCCGCCATGCGCGCGCCGCCTGCGTCACGGTGTCGATCGACAGGGTGGACTTCCGCGAGCCGATCCACGTCGGCGACCTGCTGATCATGAAGGCGAGCGTGAACTACACCGGCCGCACCTCGATGGAGATCGGCGTCCGCGTCGAGGCCGAGGACCTGATCAGCGGCCGCCGCCGCCACACGAACTCCTGCTACATGACCTTCGTCGCGATCGACCGGAACGGCCGGCCGGTGGAGATCCCGGAGCTGGTGCCAGAGACGGAGGTGGAGAAGCGCCGCTACGCGGCGGCGAAGGAGCGGCGGCGGAGGCGGCTGGAGGAGAGGAACGAAGAGGGAAAGGGGTGAAGCTCTCGAAAGTGGGGAACTGCCAGCAGACAGAACGGCCCTGCCATGAGGCCAGGGCCAGGGACAGGCTCACAGGACTGACTCCTGAGCCAGGGTAAGAGCCCCTGTTCTCATGACTCATGAGACACCGCCCCTGGCCCTAGCCTCATGGTCGTTCAGTTCTGTCTCATGACCTCCTGTCCAGCCACTACAAGACTCGCTCTCCGTCCCCCAGATTTCAGTCATGCAGTACTTCACCGTCGAGCAGGCGAACCGGACGCTCCCTCTGGTCCGCCGTATCGTCGCCGACATCGTGCAGACGTACGAGCGGTGGCAGGACGCGGTGCGCGCGTTCGAGCTCGCGTCGGTCGCGAGCGGCGCGGAACAGAGCGCCGAAGCGGAGGAGCGGCAGCGCGAGGCGCAGCGGCTCGCCGAGGACATCGCGGGATTCGTCCGTGAGCTCGAGGCGCTCGGCGTCGAGTTCAAGGGCTACGACGTCGGCCTCGTCGACTTCCCGGCGCGCAGCGGCGACCGCACCGTGTATCTCTGCTGGCAGCTCGGCGAGCCGGAGGTGCGGTACTGGCACGAGCTGAATGGCGGATTCGCCGGCCGCCAGCCGATCGACGCACTCGCCTTCGCCTGACCCGACCGCCGCATCACAGCTTTCTCTCCCCGCACTCCAGGCATCATCTCATGGCCAGCTTCCGCTCCCCCGACGGCACCGTATGGACCGTCCTCGTTCGCAACCCCGGCGCGAGCAACGCGATGGTCGTCTTCTCGCACCCGGATGGGGAGAGCGCGAAGAAGGATCGCTACAACTGGTACATCAGCAAGGGTCCGGAGGCGAAGAGCGTCACCGGCCGGCTCGACCCGAAGAAGATCGCGGAGTCGTTGACGGGGGCCGACGTCGAGCTCCTCTTCCGTCGCTCGATGCCGATCTGGCGCGGCGGCGCCGAGCCTAACGCTCCGATGCCGGCGCAGGCGGTGTACTCGAGCGACGACGAGCGCTGACGCTCGCGCCGTGAAGGAATGTAAAGAGGCCCGCCGGCGCTGAGCGCCGGCGGGCCTCTTCTCTTGCCGCGTTCCCCTGTCTCGCGATCAGAGACCGGCGGCGCGGGCCGCGTTCACGCGGCCCTTGCCGTACGCGGGATCGGTCCCCGGCTCGCCGAGATCGTCCGCCGACTGCTGGAGCCGCGCCTGGATCAGCGACGGATTGTGTCCCACCTCGCCGGCGATGAGCGCGGCGACGCCCGTCACGTGCGGCGCGGCCATGCTCGTTCCCTGCGCGCCGACGACGAAGCTGCTCCACGCGCCGGTGGCGGGATTGAAGGTGCGTGTCCGGCAGACCGCGTAGGCGGGGATGATCGTGAATCCCGAGCAGACCGCGGAGACGAAGGTGTACGTGTGCGCGGCCGGATTGCCGCCGCCGCCGGGCGCCGCGACGTTGATCGCCGAGCGTCCGTAGTTCGAGTAGTAGGCGGGGGCATCGATGTTCTCGAACGGCCCGTTGGTCGTCACCGCGCGCGTCGGGCCGGTGGCCGAGACGCAGACCACCGCGGCGGCGCTGCAGTACGACGCGTAGCCATTGCCGTCATGATCGAGGTCGATCGCCGAGTTGCCGGCCGACACGACGACGAGCGTCCCCTTGCGGTTTGCGTAGTTCTTCACGCGATTTATCGTCGCGAGGTACGACGGCCCATCGCCGCCGCGCGCGCTCGCCTGAACGCGCTGGAAGTACCCACCGAGGCTCATGTTGATGACGTCGAGCCCGATGTCCGCCGCGTAGAGAATCGCGGCGAGGGTGCCGCTCGACGGGCAGGAGCCCTGGAAGCTCGGCGCCGTGCGCGGCGAGCAGACCTTCAGCCCGACAAGCGTGATCCCCGAGGTCACGCCCGCGGCGACGCGCCCGTTGCTGACGACCGTCGCGGCGACGTGCGTGCCGTGGAAGTTCAGGTCGGCGATCGGGTTCGCCCCGGGGAAGTACGCCTGGACGCGCCGGTTCTCGGCCGCCGAGAGGAAGGAGCGCGACGCCGCGAGGTCGACGCGGCCGTAGAGATCCGCGGAGAGATAGTCGATCCCCGTGTCGAGGATCCCGACGCGCGTCGTGGACTTGCCAAGCTTGCCGGCGCGCCAGGCCGAGTCGGCGCTGATCGCGCGCATGTTCCACTGCCGCCGGTAGATCGCCGCGGCGGCGGGGTTGCTCGCGGTCGCGGGCGTGGCGTCGCCGAAGCTTTCCGCCGACTCGATCTGCTCGTCGTCGGGACCCTCGAGCGTGGTGTATGCGTCGGCGTCCACCGCCTGCACGTCGGCGCGCGCGGCGAGGACGTCGGCGCGCGCGTCATCGAGCCCGCTCACCGCGGCGATACCGACACCGTCGTGCGCGAAGATGACCTCACCGCCGAGCGCCGCGACCTTCGTCGCGAAATCCTTCGGGATCGCGTTTCCCTTGAAGCGAACGAGGTAGTTGCCGGCGACCGCCGCGTCGGCATCGCTCGCGCCGGCGACGAGCGCCGACGGTCCGCCGACGGCGGACGTGTTCGGGGTGAGCGCCCGATCGGCCGAGCAGCCGGCGATGGCGATGCCGCCGAGCAGCGCGGCGGGGAGGGAGAGCGTCCGCAATCTCATGATCGTCGTTCCAGGTGGGGGGACTGATGGTACGTCGGGAAAAAAACCGGCGCGCCGGCGCAGCCGGGACGGCGCGTCGGCGGAAGGGTCGATCGGAACGGCGGGCTCGGAATCGCGGCCAGCGGAACACAGTGCCGCGCGAGGAGGAGAGATTTTACGACTTCCGCGCTCATGCTGCAATCAGGAAGTTCGCCGCCCACGAGCGACCCCTGACGATTCGGCCAGCAGGCGCTGCCTGACGGCGGCCGTTAGGCGCGGGCGCGCTCGGGCGTCGCCGGGGACTGCTCCCCTTCCGCCTCGAATGGGATGTCGATCTCCATCCCGTCGCGGGCGATGGTGACCGCGGGAAAGACCTGCTTCGCCTCACGTTCGAGATCACTCGGGTCGCGCGAGTAGCGCGCCGAGAAGTGCGTGAGGACGAGCCGCCTCACTCCCGCGCGCGCCGCGACGGTGGCCGCCTCGCGCGCCGTCGAATGCCCCGTCTCCACCGCGCGCTCGGCCTCCTCGTCGCCGAAGGTCGCCTCGTGCACGAGGACGTCCGCGGCCTCCGCGGCGGCGACAGTGCCGTCCGAGGGACGCGTGTCGCCGGTGATGACGACACGGCGGCCGCGCCGCTTCTCGCCGACGAGCACCGACGCCTCGATCACGCGCCCGTCGTCGAGGGTGACCGACTCGCCGCGATGGATGCGTCCCCAGAGCGGTCCTTCGGGGATGCCGAGGCTGCGCGCGAGCTCCGGGTTGAAACGTCCGCGCCGCTCCTCCTCGACGAGCGCGTAGCCGAACGCCGTCGCGCCCCCGTGATCGGCGAGATAGGGAACGATCGCGTAGCCGTTGCGCTTCACCGGCTGCCCGGGCTCGAGCTCCGTGATCTCGACGTCGAACGTTAGGCGGTCGGCGCCGAACTGCTCCGCCCTGCGAAGGATG
>JABFXM010000585.1 GCA_013361745.1 Gemmatimonadaceae bacterium
CCTTCGGTTCCTACCTCTCGCGCGACGCGCGTGACTTCCGCCGCGAACGCATTCAGCTGGTCCACCATCGTGTTGACGGTGTTCTTCAGCTCCAGAATCTCGCCGCGTGCCTCGGCGGTGATCTTCTTGCCAAGGTCGCCGCGCGCGACCGCGGTCGTCACCTCGGCGATGTTACGCACCTGCGAGGTGAGGTTGCCGGCCATGAAGTTCACCGAGTCGGTGAGGTCCTTCCACGTGCCGGCGACACCAGGCACGTTGGCCTGTCCACCCAGCCGTCCTTCGGAGCCCACCTCTCGCGCGACGCGCGTCACTTCGCTCGCGAAGCCGTTCAGCTGGTCCACCATCGTGTTGACCGTGGACTTCAGCTCGAGGATCTCACCCTTCGCTTCGACGGTGATCTTCTGCGACAGGTCGCCATTGGCGACGGCGGTCGTGACGAGCGCGATGTTTCGCACCTGGCTCGTCAGGTTGCCGGCCATGCCGTTCACCGAGTCGGTGAGGTCCTTCCACGTACCGGCGACTCCGGGGACGTGCGCCTGACCGCCGAGGATTCCCTCGGTTCCCACCTCGCGCGCCACGCGCGTCACTTCCGCCGCGAATGCGTTCAGCTGGTCCACCATGGTGTTCACGGTGTTCTTCAGCTCGAGGATCTCGCCCTTGGCTTCCGCGGTGATCTTGCGGCTCAGGTCTCCCTTCGCCACCGCCGTGGTGACGTCGGCGATGTTACGCACCTGACTGGTGAGGTTGGACGCCATGTAGTTCACGGAGTCCGTCAGGTCCTTCCACGTACCCGCGACGCCCGGCACGTTCGCCTGGCCGCCGAGGATTCCCTCCGTGCCCACCTCTCGCGCGACGCGCGTCACTTCCGCCGCGAAGCTCGAGAGCTGATCGACCATCGTGTTGATCGTGTTCTTCAACTCGAGGATCTCTCCCTTCGCCTCGGCGGTGATCTTGCGGCCGAGGTCACCCTTCGCGATGGCGGTCGTGACGTCGGCGATGTTGCGCACCTGGTTCGTCAGGTTGCTCGCCATGCCGTTCACGGAGTCCGTCAGGTCCTTCCACGTGCCGGCGACCCCGGGAACGTTCGCCTGTCCACCCAGCACTCCTTCCGTACCTACTTCCTTCGCGACGCGGGTGACTTCGTCGGCGAACGATGAGAGCTGATCGACCATCGTGTTGATGGTGTTCTTCAGCTCGAGGATCTCGCCCTTCGCTTCCGCGGTGATCTTCTTCGAGAGGTCGCCCTTCGCGACGGCGGTGCTGACTTCGGCGATGTTACGCACCTGGTTCGTCAGGTTCGTCGCCATGCCGTTCACGCTGTCGGTGAGGTCGCGCCAGGTGCCGCTGACGCCCTGCACGTTCGCCTGTCCACCCAGCCGGCCTTCGGTACCCACCTCGCGCGCGACGCGGGTGACCTCGCTCGCGAAGGCGTTGAGCTGGTCCACCATCCGGTTGACCGTCGAGCCGATGCGGAAGAACTCGCCCTGCACCGTCTTGCCGTCGATCTGGAGCTCGACCTTCTGACCGAGGTCGCCCTCGGCGACGGCGCTGATGACGCGCGCGACCTCGGTGGTCGGCTGCATCAGGTCCTGGATGAGCGAGTTCACCGCCTCGACCTTCCGCGCCCAGCCGCCGCGCGAGCCCTCGGGGAGCTGCGCGCGCTCGGTCATGATGCCCTGGCGGCCGACGACGTTGGCGACGCGCGTGATCTCGTCGACCATCGCCTCCTGCTTCGCCGCGACGCGATTGAACGCCTTGACGATGTCGGCGACGAGCGGGTCGCCGTTAGGCGTGAGGCGGACGTCGAAGCGCCCCTCCTCGAGGTCGTGCAGCCCGTCGAGGAGCGCGCGCAGCTCCATGGCGCGGGCATCGTCGCGGTCGGCGTACCGGTCGCCCGGGCGACTCCCTTCCTCGGCGTAGGTCGCGCTCGCGGCCACGGACTGGCGGGCGCTCTTGCGGGCGGTCTTCCGCACCTTGGACTTCCGGCCGCCGTTACCGCGGCCGGACGGGTCCTGATCGGCGGCGTCGAAACGATCTCCGACTCCCACGGGGTGACTCCTGACTTGATGGTGGCGAGACGACGAAGTGCACACGACGACTGGAGCCGCCGTGTTGCGAGGGGGGAATTTCGAAGGCCCGCCGACGACGGTCGGGCGCGGGCATTCGCCTTCTTCCTACAAGATTGATACCGCTGCGTTCGGCGCGGTTGCGCACGTTCCAGTCGCTAAATCGAGTAAACGGCGGTGTTTACTGATTGTGGTCCGGCACCGTACCGAGAAGGTAGTGGACGCGGATGCCACCATTCGAGAGCTCCAGTGCGCGACGCAATGGAAGCTGGAGCTGGGCGTCGAGCGCGCGGTGGGGACTCAATACCCCGATGCGCCATTCCGGTAGCACGGCGGCCGCGACCTTGCCGAGCTGCGCGTACAGGTTGCGGACGTCGGCTCCCGTGCTTGCACGCACCCCGTAGGGCGGATTGGTCGCGAGCAGCCCAGCCTCCGCCGGCGGCTCGATCGCGCTGAGCGCGCGCTTCGTGAAGGAGATGTCATCGGCCACACCGGCGCGAGTGGCGTTGGCGACCGCGGCCTCGATCGCCCCCGCGTCGCGGTCGGAGCCGAGGATCGGCGCGTGCGCGCGCGGGAGCTCGTGCTCGCGCGCTCTCGCGAGCTCGCGCGTGAGATCGCCCTCGTGCAGCTCCGGCCACCGCGCGAAGGCGAACTCGCCGGACTGCGCGCGCGCCGCGCCGGGGGCGATGCGCCGCGCGATCAGCGCCCCCTCGATCGGGATCGTGCCGGCGCCGCAGAGCGGGTCGACGAGGGGCGTGCGCCCCGTCCATTCGGCGGCGAGGAGCATCGCGGCGGCGATCGTCTCGCGGATCGGCGCCTTCGCGATCGCATGACGATAGCCGCGGCGGTGCAGCAGCTCGCCCGAGCTGTCGACGCTGATGGTGCAGCGATCGTGAAGCAGCCGCACGACGACGAGCTGCGCGCCCACGCCCTCGTCGGATTCTCCGTCGCCGGCGTCGGGCGCGGACTTCGGGGCCGTGGTCGCGCCCGTCCGTCGCTCGATGGCGGCGAGCACGCGCTCGGCGACCGCGTCGGAGTGGTAGAGCTTCGACTTGCGGCAGGTCGCGCGGACACGGACGGGCGTCGGCCCCGTCCAGCGGTCCCAGGGAATAGCGCGCGCGCTCCGCTCGAGCTCGTGGAACGCGGTCGCGCGAAACTGAGCGACGCGGACGAGGACGCGGCTCGCGGTGCGGAGCACGATGTTCGCGCGTGCGACGTCGGCGAGCGTCCCCTGCACGGAGACGCCACCGGGTTCTTCGGCGCGAACGGCGAGCCCCGCGTCGCGCGCTTCGGCGGCGAGCAGGCGCTCGAGCCCGGGCGCGCAGACGAGATAGATGTCTTCCAAGCTGCGGTGTTGCTCAGGTGGCGATGGCGGCTCTCGCGCGGCGCCGATCCCACCACCATGCGAGGCGAATGCCGAGCAGGGCGACGAAGATCAGGAGATAGAGCAGCGGGCGGGAGGTGTCCTTCTTCACCGCCCAAAGGTAGTGGATCGTCCCCGTGATCGCGGCGAGATAGACGAGGCGATGGAGCGCGTTCCAGCGCCGGCCGCCGAGCCGGCGAATCGATTTCTTCGTCGAGGTCAGCGCGAGCGGAAGGAGGGTGAGATACGTCGCCATCCCGACGAAGGTGTAGCGGTGCTTCAGCACGTCGTGGGTGATGTCGCCCCAGTCAAACGCCTGATCGAGCCCGATGTAGCTCGAGAGATGCACCGTCGCGTAGAAGAAGGTGACGAGACCGAGGGTGCGCCGCTGGCGCGCGATCTCGCTCCACCCGCTGAGCCGGCGGAGCGGAGTGACGGCGAGGGAGAGCGCGAGGAAGCGCAGCGTCCAGAGCCCGGTGCGGATGACGATCTCGCGAATCGGGTTGGCGCCGAGGTGATCCGCGTAGGCGCTCCAGGCGATCCAGAGGATCGGCAGCGCGGAGAGCGCGACGACGAGCGGAGTGCCGATGCGCTGCGCGAGCGGCCGGCGGCGAGGCGCGGCCGGCCGCGGCGCGGGCGGAGGAGCGTCGCTGCTGAGCTGCGGGAGGCTCAATAGTTCTTCCGGAGGTCCATCCCCGAAGAGAGGCTCGCG
>JABFXM010000054.1 GCA_013361745.1 Gemmatimonadaceae bacterium
ACGTCGTCGTCCGCTTCCCGGGGAAGTCGAAGACGCTGAAGCCGATCCTCCTCATCGCGCACCTCGACGTCGTCGAGGCGCTGCGCTCGGACTGGTCGATGGACCCGTACACGCTCACCGAGAAGGACGGCTTCTTCTACGGGCGCGGGACGAGCGACATCAAGGACGGTGCGACGACGCTGATCATGGCGCTGCTGCGGATGAAGCAGGAGCACATCACGCCCGGCCGCACGCTCGTCCTCGCGCTCACCGCCGGCGAGGAGGGCGGCGGCGGCTACGACGGGATGGAGTGGCTGGCGAAGGAGCACCGCGACCTGATCGACGCCGAGTTCTGCGTCAACGTCGATGGTGGCGACCCGCTGATCAAGGACGGGAAGCGCATCACGCGTCCGGTGCAGACGAGCGAGAAGCTCTACCAGTCGTACGCGCTCGAGGTGCGCAACCCCGGCGGCCACAGCTCGCAGCCGACGCCCGACAACGCGATCGTCCGCCTCGCCGACGCGTTAGGCAGGGTCGACCGCTACAGGTTTCCCGTCCACCTCACCGAGACGACGCGCGGCTATCTCACGCGTCAGGCGGCGATGGAGAGCGGGCAGCTCGCCGCCGACATGCGCGCGATCGTCGCGAACGAGCACGACGACGCGGCCGCCGCGCGGCTCTCGGCGTCCCCCTTCTACAACGCGCAGCTCCGCACGACCTGCGTGCCGACGATGCTCTCCGGCGGCCACGCCCCGAACGCGCTCCCGCAGACGGCGCGCGCGACGGTGAACTGCCGCATCATGCCCGGCGAGACGCCCGCGCAGACACAGGCGACGCTGGCGAAGGCGATCGCCGACGACTCGGTGCACATCACGGCGATCGACTCGGCGCAGCCGGCGGATCCGTCGCCATTGTCGCCGGCGGTGATGGGCCCCGTGGAGCGCGTCACGGCGCGGCTCTGGCCGGGCGTGGTCGTGATCCCGACCCTCGAGACGGGCGCGACGGACGGCTACTACCTCCGCGCGGCGGGGATCCCGACGTACGGGATGAGCGGCGTCTTCCTCGACGTGGACGACTTCCGGGCACACGGACGGGACGAGCGGATCATGGTGAAGTCGTTCTATGATGGGGTGGAGTACATCCATCAGCTCGTGAAGGAGTACGCGGGGAGTGGGGGGCGGGGTCGGTGAAACTGCGGGGCCGGTTCCGGTGAAGGAGCGGGGCGGGGGGCGAGATACTGCGGGGCGGGGGGCGGGGAGCGTGAAAAGGCCTGTTTGCTTTTCTGATTGAACAGAAGGCACGAAGGGCACGAAGGAGTTTTCATCAAACCTCTTCGTGCCCTTCGTGCATTCCGTCATTCACGGCAAGCAATCGTTGGTTCTCTGTTCACGGCGAGCAGCCACCCGCTGGGCCTCGCTTGACGAGGGGCACGGGTGGGTGCATATCAGGGACGTGAGGCGTTAGGCCCGACGGTCGGCCGGCTTCCCTCCGCCTTCCCCCCGCCCCCCGGTCCGCATGGCCCGTCACATCTCGCGCGGCGCGCTCGCCATCGCCGCTCTTCTCCTCGCTGCATGCGGTGACAACGGCACCTCGCCGCTTCCGATCCCGCATCTGGAGGTCAGCGTCGGCAGCATCTCGCCGGCGTTCATCACGACGACGACGTCGACGGGGAATCCAACCGTCACCTGCAAGGTGACCTTTCATGTCGTCTCGAACGGGACGGACAAGGCCTACCTCTCGCGCGGGATGATGCGCTGGTACATGGGGAAGGACCGCGCGATCCCGGTGGACTCCTCCCCGCTCACGGGAAAGGACCTGCAGGCATTCTTCGGCTCGACCGAGCTTCCTCGGGGGTCGACCGCGGACGCGCCCTTCGAGATCACGGCTGGCATCCCATTCGGTGCCGTGCTCGACCTCGCGTACGTGGGGACGAAATACTCCAGGGAGCGGCACACGACGACGCGATTCACCTGCGGACCGGAGTCGACCCCCGCGGCGACGCCGCCGACCGTCGGGGTGAGCCTGGTGACGCCGGAGACCCAGATCCTCCAGCCGGGCGACACGATTCTCCTGCACCTCGCGGCGGCGAGCAACGTCGGACTCTGGCGGACGCTTGCCGGCATCGCCGGTCCCTGCGAGACCCACAAGATCTTCAACGAGGCGGATGCGGCATCCGCGACGCGCGACGTCAAGCTCGTGCTCCCGGCGAGCTGCAGCCTCAACGCCCCGATCACCGTCACCGGCGCGGCGCTCGACGCGCTCGCCGTGGAGACGGACGTCAGCGTGCCGACGACGCGCTTCATCGTCGACCGGAGGCCGCCGACGATCCGTGCGGCGCACGACCTTCCGGGAAACTTCGGCGGAGCGGGCACGGCGGAGTTCCCGCGCGCGGGCGGGGAGTTCTTCGCCGGCGAATCGATGAAGCTGCATTACACCATCGCCGACAATCACGCGCTGCGCGCGCTCGTCTGGGAGATCCAACCCTTCGGCGCGCGCGACTCGCTGCTCTTCGCCGACGACTCGATGATCTCGAGCGCCGTCGACATCCCGATGCGCGCGGAGTGGGGATCGTTCCAGATGCGGGTCTTCGTTCGCGACGCGTCGGGCAACGTGAGCCCGGTGCTCGAGAGCGCGCCGGGCGCCTTCGTCGTGCGCCCGGCGGCGACGCTGCCGACGACCACGGTCATCGCTCCCGTGGGATCGACGATCGACGGGATGGTCTACGACGCCCGATCCGACCGGCTGTTCGTGATGCAGGCGGGCCTGTCACGCATGCTCGTCTACTCCGCCGCGACGCTGGCGTTGCAGCAGACGATCGCGCTCGGTCTGGTCCCCGCGGACTTCGACGTGACGGAAGGGGGCGACACCCTTTTCGTCTCGTCGCTCGGCTACTCGGGCGAGCTGCGCATGTTCGATCTCACCGGCGCGACGCCGCGCAGCCAGCAGATCCCGCTCGGTCTCAAGCTCGGGGGACAGATGGGCGGGGTACGGGCGCTCGCCAACGGCAAGGTTCTCCTCGAGGCGAGCGAGTTCAATTCAACCCCCGCCTGGCGCCTGCTCGAGATCGACCGCGCCACGCTCGCGGTGCGCGACAGGAGCGCCGAGGGGTCGAGCGCGCTCGGGGCGCGCTCGTACGATCGCAACGTCGTCTATCTGACGGGAAGCGACGCGAGCGGCGCGACCTGCAGCCGGCGCTTCGACGCGCTCTCCGACAGCTTCGGCGCGTGTGCCGCGGCGGCTCCGTACGGGCGGATGACGACGACCACGAGCGGCGATGCCGTCCTCGTCGGCGGATCGCTCTTCGACCAGTCCTTCAACCTGCTGCGCAACATCGCCTTCCCCAACGCAGCATGGGCGTGGCGCGGCCAGTCGGTCATCTCGCCGGACGGCGCGGTGGTGTACCGCGGCTACGAGCACGGCGTCGTCCGCGCGCGGGCGAGCGACGGCGCGGTCCTCGACCTGATCCCCCTGCCGTATCCGGTGGAACGGCTCGCCATCAGCGCCGACGGATCGACTCTCTTCGCGGCGCAGTGGCCCGCCTACTACAACAATGTCCCGCCCCTGAGGATCAGCAGAATCTCGCTCCGGTAGGGATGCGGGCGAGGATCATCCCTCCAGGATCACCACCGCCGCCGCGCTGGTGTGCGTGTGCGTCAGCGACACGTGCACGCGCTTCACGCCTAACGTGTTCGCGCGGCTGAGCGCCTTCCCGGTCAGCAGCAGCGTCGGCCGCCCGTCGCTCGCGCGCTCGACTTCCACGTCGCGCCAGCCCATCCCGCGCGCCTCCTCGCTCCCGGCGAGCGCCTTGTACGCCGCCTCCTTCGCCGCGAGCCGCGCCGCGAACGATGCCGCGCCCGCGGGGTGCGCGCGCACGTAGTCCCCCTCGCGCTCGGTGCACAGCCGCGCGAGCGCGCGCTCGCCCTTCTGCGCGAGCATGCGTTCGGCACGCGCGACGTCCACAAGGTCGATGCCGACGCCGAGGATCATCGTGCGCGTCCGAGCATGCGGCGCCAGAGACTCGGGCGCGGGCCGGAATGCCACGACTCGAGCAGACGCGCGACCCCGGGCCAGCAGCGGTCGGCGGCGGCGTAGACGTAGGCCGCGGCGCGCGACCAGTCGCGCCAGCTCGCGACGTTGCGCTCGCTG
>JABFXM010000251.1 GCA_013361745.1 Gemmatimonadaceae bacterium
GAAGCCGATACGACGCTTCCTCCAGCGTCTCCTGCTTCTTGCAGAAGGCGAAGCGCACGAGCCCGCGGCCGAGCGACTTGTCGGCGTAGAAGCTCGAGCCGGGGACGGGGACGACGCCGATCTCCTGTGCCATCCATTTCGCGAAGGCGTGATCCGACTTGTGTGAGATCGCCGAGAAGTCCGCGAGCACGTAGTACGCGCCCTCGGGGATGCAGAAGACGAAGCCCGCGTCGGCGAGGGCGGAGACGAGGACGTCGCGGCGCGCGCGGTAGTCGAGCGCGAGGTGGTTGTAGTAGTCCGCGTCGAAGGCGAGGCCGACCGCGGCGGCGGCCTGCAGCGGATGCGGCGCGCCGACGGTGAGGAAGTCGTGGATCTTCCGGATCGGATTCGTCTGCGCCGCGGGGGCGATCACGTAGCCGATGCGCCACCCCGTGCAGCTGAAGGTCTTCGACAGGCTGGAGACGGTGATCGTCCGCTCGCGCATCCCCGGCCACGTCGCCAGGGGGTGGTGGTTCCCCGCGTAGCGAATGTGCTCGTACACCTCGTCGGTGATCGCCCAGACGTCGTGCTCGATGCAGAGCTCCGCGATGAGCGAGATCTCCTCGCGCGTGAACACGCGCCCCGTCGGGTTGTGCGGCGTGTTGACGACGATCGCCTTCGTCTTCTTCGTGAACGCCTTGCGCAGGCGCTCCGGATCGATGTGCCAGAGCGGGCGCTCGAGCGGCACGTACTTCGGCACCGCGCCGGCGAGGATCGCGTCGGGCCCGTAGTTCTCGTAGAAGGGCTCGAAGATGATGACCTCGTCCCCCGGATCGAGGAGCGCCATGAAGACAGCGGCCATCCCTTCGGTCGCGCCGCAGGTGACGGTGATCTCCGTGTCCGGGTCGACCTCCATCTCGTGCATCCGCCGGTAGCGCTGCGCGATCGCGAGTCGCAGCGCAGGCGTCCCCCACGTCACCGCGTACTGGTTCACGTCACCGTGAATGGCCGCCGACGCCGCGTCCTTCATGGGCGTCGGCATCGGAAAGTCGGGCATCCCCTGCGCGAGATTGATCGCGCCGTACTCCTGCGCGACGCGAGTCATCTCGCGGATGACGGACTCGGTGAAGGTCTTCGTGCGCGCGGCTGGGTGCATCTTGTTCTCTCGGTCTCCTCGTCCTGCGGGCGGCGTACTCGCCCAAGGCTGAAGGCAGGAAGCTCTAGGCTGGAAGCGACCACGTCACCGCCGTCGCTTTCAGCCTCCTGCCTCCAGCCTCCGGCGCGAGATTCTTATCTCCCACCGATCTTGGCCAACGCCGCCCTGATCAGCTCCGGCGCCGACATGCCCTTCTTTCCAGTGTCGAGCGCCGCGCGGACCGCCTTCTCCGCGTCGGCGGTCGTGTAGCCGAGCGAGACGAGCGCGCGGATCGCGTCGTCGACGCCGGTGCCTGCCGGCCGCGGGGCGCCGGCGACGTCGCTCGACTGCAGCGCGTCGTCGAGCTTGTCGGCGAGGTCGAGGATGAGCTGCTCCGCCTTCTTCCGGCCGACGCGCGGGACGCTCTGCAGCGTCGCGATGTCCTTCTCGCGGATCGCGCGCACGAGGCGGTCGGCGGTGAGCGTCGAGAGCATGCCTAACGCGAGCGCGGGGCCGACGCCCTTGGCGCCGAGGACCTTGTTGAAGACGCGGCGCTCGTAGGCACTGGCGAATCCGTAGAGCTGCCAGCCGTCCTCGCGCACGATGAGCGAGGTCCACAGGATGGCCTCGTCCCCCGGCCGCGGCAGCGCCTCGTAGACGTTGAGCGGGATGAGCAGCTCGTAGGCGACTCCCCCGCTCGTCATCAGCTCGACGCGATCGAGATCCTTCGCGACGACCTTTCCCTGGACCTGGACGATCAACGACCCCTTCCTCCGATGAGCGTGTTGCGCGTGGCGCGCGGGAGCGCGGCACCGGCCGACGCGAGCCTCGCGAGGTGCGCGCCCATGCAGTAGGCGAGCGCCGCGGCGACGCCGTCCGCGGCGTCCGACGGAGTCGGGACGCTCTTCAGCCGGAGGAGCCGCGTGAGCATGAACTGCACCTGCTCCTTCGTCGCCGCGCCGGTGCCCGCCACGGCCTTCTTGATCTCGGCGGGCGGGATCTCGTGGATGTGCAGCCCGCTCTGCTCGCCGGCGAGCAGGATCACCCCGCGCGCGGGGCCGAGCACCACGGTCGTGCGCCCGTTCTTGGCGTAGAACACCGCCTCGACGCTGAGCACCTGGGGCTTGTGCCGGGCGATCAGCTCCGTCACGCCGTCGTGGATCTCCTTCAGGCGCGAGGCGAGCGGATCGCGCGCCTTCGTGCGGATGACGCCGCACTCGACGAGCGTCGCGTCGCCGGGGCGCGTCGCGCGGACTACGCCGTAGCCCGTGGTCGCCGTCCCCGGGTCGACGCCCAGCACCAGCACGGGGAGCTACGCCCCCGCCATGTCGGCGACGTCGATGTCGAAGTTGGCCCAGACCTTCTGCACGTCGTCGAGGTCCTCGAGCGCCTCGATGAGCTTGAGCACCGAGTCGGCGTCCTTGCCCTCGACCTTCACGGTGTTCTTCGGCAGCATCGCGATCTCGGCTTCCTCGATCGTGATGCGCTTCGCCTCGAGGGCGCTGCGCACGGCGTGCAGATCGTTCGGCTGGGTCGTGATGACGTACAGATCTTCCTCGCGGCGGAGGTCCTCGGCGCCCGCGTCGAGGGCGAGCTCCATGACCGTGTCCTCGTCGAGCTTCGCGGCGGGGATGACGATCTGTCCCTTCCGCTCGAACATCCAAGCGACCGAGTTCGAGGCGCCCATGTTGCCGCCGCCGCGGGAGAACTTGTGGCGGACGTCGGCGACGGTGCGCGTGGGGTTGTCGGTGACCGCGTCGACGATGATCGCGACGCCGGCCGGACCGTAGCCCTCGTAGGTCACCTCGCTGTAGGTCTCGCCCTCGAGCTCACCGGTGCCCTTCTTGATCGCGCGCTCGATGTTGTCCTTCGGCATCGACTTCGCCTTCGCGGCGTCGATCGCCGTGCGCAGCCGCGCGTTGCCGGTCGGATCCCCGCCGCCCTGCTTCGCGGCCATGGTGATCTCGCGAATCAGCTTCGTGAAGAGCGCGCCACGCTTCGCGTCCGTGGCTGCCTTGTAGTGCTTGATCTGCTTCCATTTACTATGGCCAGCCATGCTTCCCCCGGGGTCGTTTGCTCGGTGTGCCGGGGGAAATATACGAGGGGTCGGGGGTCGGGGGTGAGGGGTCGAGGAGCCGGTATCGACGCCTGGCCAAGGCTGGCCGTGGTGCGCGACTCACGCTGTGCGCTGGCATCAACGCGTGAACGGCAATCGTCACGGATTACACGGATCTTCACGGATACGGCAGTGGTCTTTTCGGGACGCGCCTGGCGAGAATTGCTCGGCGTGAATTCCCCACGCGAGCCGTATCCGTGTGAATCCGTAAAATCCGTGTGATTGTCGTTCCCCGAGTCAGGACTTGCCCGGAGCGACGCGGGCTGGCCGCTCGCGACTACGGCGCGAAGCGCACGGCGAGCATCGCTCGCCACCCCGACAGGTCGCTGTGATCGAGGGTCCCGCGCGAGTAGCTCGCGGAAGGCTCGATCCGGAAGAGGCCAGCCAGCCAGCGCGCCGCGAGGCCGAGCGTCTCCATCTGACCGCTCCCCTTCTCCTGCGCGGGGTAGGTCGCGTCCGCGTCGACCGCGGCGCGGGTGAGATGGCGCGTCTCCAGCGACGGGACGAGCGCGACAGCGCCGAGTGTGATCGTCGCGCCGAGACTCGCGTTCACGATGTTCTCCATCGGCGCGATCTGGCCGTTCCCGCGGTGGCCGCGCGTCCGCGTCAGCGTCCACACGTTCAGCGCGTAGCCGACGTCGCGCGCCGTCGTCTCGTAGCCGCCCTGCAGCACGAGGCGGTCGCCGGTGTTGAACGTCGCGCCGGCGGATCTGTCGTCGCCGTAGCTGGAGTACGTCGCGGCGAGCGTCGCGCGCGAGTCGCCGAAGGTCCCGTCGACGCCGAGCCGTGCGCGGTACTCGTCGCCCGGCTGATAGTGCGCCTTGCGGCCGTCGCCGTATTGATATGGCGTGAAGTCGGCGGAATGACGGAAGCTA
>JABFXM010000531.1 GCA_013361745.1 Gemmatimonadaceae bacterium
ACGAGAATCTCGCCGCGGAAGAGCTGCGGCTGCGTCACCGCTATCTCGACCTGCGACGCCCGGAGCTGCAGAAGAACATCATCATGCGGCACCGGTTGATGCAGCGCGCGCGACAGTACCTCAGCGAGCATGGCTTCCTCGAGATCGAGACACCGATCCTCACGAAGCCGACGCCCGAGGGGGCGCGCGACTATCTCGTGCCGAGCCGCGTGCACGCGGGAGAGTTCTACGCGCTCCCGCAGTCGCCGCAGCTCTACAAGCAGCTGCTGATGGTCGCCGGCTTCGATCGCTACTTCCAGATCGCGCGCTGCTTCCGCGACGAGGATCTCCGCGCAGACCGGCAGCCGGAGTTCACGCAGATCGACATCGAGGCGTCCTTCGTCGACCAGGAGGACGTGATGGCGCTCGCCGAGGGGCTGATCGGCGCGCTCTGGGCGGAGGCGGGCTTCGAGATCCCGCCGAAGTTCCCGCGCATGACCTACGCGGACGCGATGGAGCGTTACGGGATCGATCGCCCCGACCTCCGCTTCGGTCTCGAGATCGTCGACGCGAGCGCATCGTTCCGCGCGCTCGACTTCCCCCCGACGAAGGCCGCGCTCGACGCCGGCGGGCGGGTGCGCGGGATCGTCGTGCCCGGTGGCGGAAAGCTCACCCGCAAGCAGCTCGACGAGATCGACGCGGTGGCGAAGACTGCGGGCGCGCGCGGGGTGCTTCGCGTCAAGCGCGCCGGCGACACGATGAGCGCGAGCAAGGCGGCCGAGATGCTCGGCGTGGAAGGAGCGGGGAAGCTCGGCATCGGCGACGGTGACATGGCGCTCTTCGTCGCCGGACCCGATCACGTCACGAGCCCCGCGCTCGACCGCGTCCGTCAGGAGATCGCGCGCATGCTCGATCTCGTGCCCGCGGGAGCGCGGCGCTTCCTCTGGGTCGTGGACTTCCCGATGTTCGAAAAGGACCCCGCGAGCGGCGCGCTCGGCGCCGTGCATCATCCCTTCACGTCGCCGCTCCCCGCCGACCTGCCGCTGCTCGCCAGCGCCCCCGAGAAGGCGCGGGCACGCGCCTACGACGTCGTCCTGAACGGTACGGAGCTCGGCGGTGGCAGCATCCGCATCTCGGCGCCGGAGACGCAGGCGGCCATCTTCGGGCTGCTCGGCATCGACGAGGAGACGGCGAAGAAGCGCTTCGGCTTCCTGCTCGAGGGGCTGCGCGCCGGCGCGCCGCCGCACGGCGGCATCGCCTTCGGCTTCGATCGCATCGCGATGCTGCTCGCCGACGCGGGTTCGCTGCGCGACGTGATCGCGTTTCCCAAGACCACGGCGGCGCGCGCGCGTCCCGCGAAGGATCTCGAGGAGCTACACGTGACGGTTGCGGAGGAGCAGGGATGAGCGACGGAACTGAAACACGCCGTCTCCCCGTGGAGGGAGCGGACATGCTCATCCTCGCCGGGGTCAACGATTCCAATCTCGTCGAGCTCGCGCGCGTCGCGGGGGTGAAGGTTTCCCTGCGCGGCGACACGATGACGCTGCAGGGGACGCCCGAGCAGGTAGCGAAGGCGGTGCCCATCGCGCAGCGGATGGTCGACACGGCGCGGCAGCGCGGCGATCTCGACCCGGACGACGTGATGCGGATGGGCGACGAGGTCCCGCCCGACGGAACCGGGAACGGCGACGGCACGCGCATCGCGCTCCCCGGAGTCCGCCGGATCATCCAGCCGAAGACGGCGGGCCAGGCGGAGTACATGTCGAAGATCGCCGAGCACGACATCGTGGTCGGGATCGGGCCGGCGGGGACGGGCAAGACCTATCTCGCGGTCGCGGCGGCGGTCGACGCGCTCGCCAGGAAGCGCGTGCGGCGCATCGTGCTGGCGCGTCCCGCGGTCGAGGCGGGGGAGAGCCTCGGCTTCCTTCCCGGCGACATGCAGGCGAAGGTCGACCCGTACCTCCGCCCCCTCTACGACGCGCTCGACGACATGATGCCGCCGGAGCGAGTCGCGCGGGCGCTGGAGACGCGCGTCATCGAGATCGCGCCGCTCGCGTTCATGCGCGGCCGTACGTTAGGCGACGCCTTCGTGATCCTCGACGAGGCGCAGAACGCCACGAACCTGCAGATGAAGATGTTCCTCACGCGGCTCGGCGTGAACTCGAAGATCGTGATCACCGGCGACAGGACGCAGATCGACCTGCCGAAGCGCGAGGAGAGCGGACTGCTCCAGGTCGAGCGGATCCTTCCGGGGATCGAGGGAATCGCGTTTCATTATTTCAGCGAGGCGGATGTCGTCCGGCACCGGCTCGTGCGCGAGATCATCAAGGCGTACGCCGACGATTCCTGAGCGCATGCAACTCTGGCGGCAACTCGAGGGGGTAGCGGGCAGCGCACGCGGGGACGAGCAGGTCTCGCCCCTGCGTCGCCACGGCACGCGGATCGCGCTCGCGGGCGCGCTCGCGATCGTGACGTACTTCCTGTTCCCGTCGGCGCCGGCGTCGGAGGTGCCGCTCTACGAGGTGGGTTCGGTCGCGTCCGAGAACGTCATCGCGCCGTTCGCGTTCGCCGTCGACAAGGACCGCGATGCGCTGCGCCGCGAGCGCGACGAGCTCGCGAAGACCGCGGAGCCGATCCTCACCTACGTTCCGGCCGCCCTCGATTCGGCGAACCGCCAGCTCACGGCGCTGATGAGCGCGCTCGACAGCGCGGCACCGGAGGGCGCCGTGCCTAACGCTGCCGCCGTGCAGCGCGCCGCGCGGCAGCAGGGGGTGGCACTGACGCCCGCCGAAGCGTCGTACCTCGCGCAGCCTCGCCGTCGCGCCGCGATGCGCGCCGCGCTCGACCGGGATTTTTCGCGCTGGCTCTCGCGCGGCGTCGTGCCCAGCGGCGCGCTCGACACGATCCGGGGCGACGTCCTCATTCGCCGCGGCGACGAGGAACAGCGCGCCGCCGCCGACAGCATCGCCACCTTCTCGGTCTTCGTCTCGCGCGCGCGCCTCATCCACCCCGACCCCGGCTCCGCCGTCGGCGACGCGGTCTACACGAAACTCCTCGGCACGCTCTTCCATCCGACGCTCGCCGTCGACCGCGCGGCGACCGCGAAGGCGCAGGCCGACCTTCGCGCGTCCGTTCCCGTCGAGCGGTACTCGGTTCGCGAGGGCGAGAAGATCGTCGGCGCGCACGAGGTGGTGGGCCGCGCCGAGTACGAGAAGCTGCGCGGGCTGCAGCTCGCGCTGCAGGAGCATCGCGGCGGGGAGAACGCGGTCGGCCGCGTCGCCGGGGCGATGCTTTATAACTTCATGCTGCTGGTGGTCGTCGGGCTGACGCTGATGCTCTACCGGCCGCAGCTCTATCGCAGCATCCGCGCGCTCATCCTGGTCGCCACCGTCTTCCTCGTCGTGCTCACCGGCGCCGCCGTCGTCAGCCGCGGCGCGTACCTCCGCGCCGAGCTCGTGCCGATCGCGCTCGCGTCGGTGCTGCTTGCCGTGATCTTCGACTCGCGCATCGCGATGATCGCGTCGACCGTGCTCGCGGTGCTCGTCGGGAGCCAGGCGCCGTTCCGCGGCACGAACGCGCTCTTCATCGGCGTCGTCGCGGGCGCCGCCGCCGCGTTCAGCGTGCGCGCGCTGCACCGGCGCAACGAGGCGCTGGCGCCGATCGTCACGATCTCCCTGACGTACCTCTGCATCGCCGTCGCGCTCGGCCTTATGCTCGACTGGACGGCGATCGAGATCCTCAAGAGCACGGGATGGGGCGCGCTCAACGCGCTGATCTGCGTCCCGCTCGCGATGGCGCTCCTGCCGCTCGCCGAGGACTTCACCGGGATCGACACGTATCTTCGCCTCCTCGAGTGGTCGGACCTCAATCGTCCGCTCATGCGGCGCCTGAGTCTCGAAGCACCCGGCACCTACTCGCACACGATGCGCATCGCCGATCTCGCCGAGTCGGCCGCGAACGCGATCGGCGCCAACGGACTGCTCGCGCGCGTCGGCGCCTACTACCACGACATCGGAAAGCTCAAGAAGCCGCAGTACTTCATCGAGAACCAGCAGGGGAAGATCCCGCACGAGAAGCTGAAGCCGCAGACGAGCGCGGGGATCATCCGCAATCACATCGACGC
>JABFXM010000532.1 GCA_013361745.1 Gemmatimonadaceae bacterium
CCCCGCCGTTTCCCCTCTCACCTCCCGACAGCCTCACCCTCTGAACTCCCGAGCCAGTCGCGTCATCACTCGCGTCGCCCTCTCTATCTCCGCGACTTCCACGTATTCCTCCGCCGCGTGCGCGAGCCGGATGTCGCCAGGGCCGAAGCAGATCGCCGGGATCCCCGCCTCGTTGAGGATCGCCGCGTCGGTCCACGCGCTCATTCCCTCGATGCGGGCGTCCTCGCCTTCGCCGGACAGCGCGGCGGCAAGCGCGCGGACGACCGGTGCGTCGGTCGCGACGTCGCTCGGGCCCTGCGCGAAGACAACGCGCGATTCCGCCCCGAACCCCGGGTGACGCGAGGCGAGCCGTGCGCAGGCGTCGCGGACCTCGTGCAGCACGCTCGCCTCCGTCTCGCCGGGAACGGTGCGTCGCTCGACGGTCAGGGTGCAGTTCTCCGGATACGTCGACCAGCCGACGCCGCCGGCGATCGTCGACGCGTGCAGCGAGGCGTGGCCGAGCAGCGGATGGGTGCGCGTCGCGAGCACGCCGCGCTCGAGATCGTCCAGCTCGGCGAGCAGTCGGCCGGCATGCCGGATCGCGTCGACGCCGAGATCATAACGGCTGCCGTGCGCGGCACGACCGCGCAGCGAGATCTCGATCCAGACGAAGCCGCGATGGGCCGGCATGATCGTCAGGCGCGTCGGCTCGGTGACGATCGCTGCCTCGGCGCGCACCCCGCTGTCGACGAGCGCGCGGGTGCCGAGGCTCTCGTTCTCCTCGTCGATCACCGCGGCGACGATCACCTCGGCGGCCGTGTGCTCCGCGGCGAGCGCCGCCGCCGCGCACATCGCCGCGATCCCCGACTTCATGTCGGCGGAGCCGCGGCCGTGGATGCGTCCGTCGCGAACGACGGGATCCCACGGCGCATGGATCATCCCTTCCGTCGCGACGACGTCGAGGTGCCCGTTGAACATGAGGCGCGGACCGCCGCGCTTCCCGATGCGCGCGACGACGTTGGGCCGGCCCGGCACGACCTCGCCTAACGCGACGTCGAACCCCCAGTCCTCGAGGATCCCGGCCAGCAGCCTCGCGACCGCACCCTCGCCGGGCGCGCCGGGAACGAGGTCCGGGTTCCGCGAGTCGACGGCGACGAGCGCACGCGTCAGCGCCACCGCGTCGCCGCGCGCGATCCGGAGGTCAGGCATCGAGGTCCTCCACCACGCGAAAACCTTCCGTGTCGATCGAGTAGGGAAGCGGCTCGGCGAGATCGCTCAGCGCCTCGCGCAGCGCATCGACGGCGTCCGCGCGCGCGATCGCGACGACGCACCCGCCACCCGAGGCACCGAGCGCCTTGAAGCCGAGCGCGCCGTTCGCGTAGGCGCGCTCACACATCGCGTCGATCGTATCGGTGGTGATGCTCGGATGGAGCGCGCGCTGGAGCTCCCAGTGCTCGCGCACGAGCCGTCCGAGCTCGTCGATCGCGCCGATGTGCAGCGCCTCCGCCATTCCGATCGCGCTGCGCTTCATCCCCGCGAGCAGCCGGAGCACACGCTCGTCGGCGGCGCGGATGGCGTCCATGACGACCTCGATCTGCTGCGCCGAGATTCGCGACTCGCCGGTGAACCAGACGAGGCAGCGCCGCGCCAGCTCGGCGCGGCGCTCGGCCGGGAGCTCGATCTCGCGCACGTCGATCGCGCTGTCGCGGAATCGGAGCGCGAGCACGCCGCCGAACGCGGCGGCGTAGTGATCCTGACTCCCGCCCGCGATCCCGAGGTCATTCCGCTCGGTCGTGCAGCTCAGCTCCGCGACCTCGACGCGGGACGGGGATGCTCCTCGCCACGCGGCGAGTGCGCCGGCGAGTGCGACCCCCGCCGCGCTCGAGCCCCCGAGTCCGGCGCCGAGGGGAAAATCGTTGCGCAACGTGACGTGCGCGTCGCGCACGCCCGCGCGCCGCAGCGCCGCGGAGACGAGCGCGAAGCCGCCGTCGTCGCTCCCCTTCGTGACCTCGACGATCGCGCGCCGATCGATCGCGACGTTGCAGACGAACCCCTCACAGGTCGCCGGATAGGGTGGGACGTCGGTCCACCCGCCGCCGAAATCGATGCGAGTCGGGGCGCGAGCGATCAGGCGGCGCATCGGGCGGCGTCAGCTGGAATGGTCGTGCACGATGCGCAGCCGCCCGTTCTCGTCCCGAACCATCACGAGCGAGGTCGGGCCGCGCGCGACGACCGAATCACCCCGCGACAGGACGTACCAGGCGACGACGTGCACGACCCCGGGCGCCAGTGGGTCGACCTCCAGATTCTCGAACGAGAGCGAGTCGTGGCGCGCGCCCGGCGCGAACCGGGGCGCGTATCGCTCGCGGATCGCGGCCGGCCCGTGGATCAGCCCCTTGCTGGTCACGTACGTCGTGCGCTCCCCGGGCATGTAGTCGCTCATGAACGCGTCGAGCTCCCCGCGCGTCCACGCGCCCGCGGCGCGGTCGAGCATCGCGTGAACTTCCCGCGTCAGCGCTGGGCCGGGAGGCTCGACCCGTGAGCGTCGAGGTGTACAGCCGAGTGTCACCGCGATGAGCGACGCGAGGGTCGCGATGGTCGGAAAGCGTACGAAGTGCACTGGTCCGTTCCGGTCGAAGTAACGACAGAATAACCTCGCCTCTTCCTTGATGCACTCCCGCTCGTGAGGCATGTTCGTTGCCTCGCTTCCGAAGTCATGCGCGATCTTCCCTACCAGCTCGGTGACAGGCGTCTGATCCTCGTCTCGAACCGCGAACCGTACGAGCACGTACGCGGTGCGCACGGGATCCAGGTTCGCCGACCGCCGGGGGGAGTGGTCTCCGCGCTCGACCCGCTGATGCGTCGCGGACGTGGCGTGTGGGTGGCGTGGGGGTCGGGGAATGCCGATCAGGAGACCGCAGACGAGCGCGGCCGTCTCGCCGTCCCGCCCGAGGATCCGCGATACACGCTTCGCCGGATCTGGTTGAGCCAGGACGAAGTGGATTGCTATTACGAGAGCTTCGCGAACAGCGCGTTGTGGCCGCTCTGCCACATGCTGGCGCACCACTTCGAGCCGCGCACCGACGCGTGGGAGCGCTACCGCGAGGTGAACGAGCGCTTCGCGCAGGCGGTCGCCGAGGAAGCAGGGCCGAAGAGCGGCGACGTGGTGTGGGTGCAGGACTATCATCTCGCGCTCGTGCCGGCCGCGCTGCGCGAGATGCGTCCGAGGATGTTCATCCACCAGTTCTGGCACATCCCCTTTCCCCCGCCGGACTTCTATCGATTGATGCCCGGCGCCATGGCGACCGCGCTCCTCCGCGGCCTGCTCGGCAACGATCTTCTCGAGTTCCACACCGAGCGGTACGCGCGGAACTTCCTCGCGTGCGTGAGCGAGATGCTGCCCGATCTCGACGTCGATGTCGAGGGAATGCGCGTCCGCCTCGGCGACCGCGACGTGCGCGTGGGGGCCTTCCCGATCAGCATCGACGTCGAGCACTTCGAGAAGCTCGCCGACGCCGAGTCGGCGTGGACGCTCGCGACGAAGCTGCGACAGCGCTACGCGTCGAACGGTCGCCAGCTCGCGGTCTCGGTGGACCGGGTCGACTACACGAAGGGCATCCCGCAGCGTCTGCGTGCGCTCGATCTGATGTGGAAGCGCCACCCCGAGCTCCGGCGCTGCGTGACCTTCCTCATCGTCGCGACACCCTCGCGCAGCGGGATCGCCGCGTACAAGAAGCTCGAGGACGAGGTCGCCGAGACCGTGCGGGCGATCAACGAGAAGTACCGCACCCCCGACTGGACGCCCATCCTGCTCATCGCGGAGAACGTGGCCGCGGATCGGCTGGCGGCGATCTATCGGGCGGCCGACCTCTGCCTGGTCTCCTCGCTCCAGGACGGAATGAACCTGGTGGCGAAGGAGTTCATCGCGTCGCAGCACGACGAGCGGGGGGTGCTGCTGCTCTCGCGCTTCACCGGCGCGGCGGAGGACATCGAGGGCGCCATGCTCGTGAACCCGTTCAACGTCGACGGACTCGCGGACGGGATCCGCACGGCGCTG
>JABFXM010000254.1 GCA_013361745.1 Gemmatimonadaceae bacterium
CGGCGGAGATCGCCGCCGCGCACGACTCGTCGATCCGCGAGTTCAAGGTCCCGAACTCGTGGGCCCAGCGTCCGGCGACGGAGGACGTCGTGGGAGGGAGTTGGGCGCCCGCCGATCCGCAGCACGTCGGCGCGTTCAGCGCGGTCGCGTACTTCTTCGCGCGCGAGCTGCGCCGCACGCAGCGCGTGCCGATCGGGATCGTGAACGTGACGTGGGGCGGCAGCGCGATCGAGACGTGGATGAGCGCGCGGACGCAGGGGCGGAGCGAGGACGCGGCCGCGGAGCAGATCGCGCGCGAGCGGGCGCGCGGCGACTCCGTGCGCAAGGCGATGCAGGCGCGCTTCGGCAACGTCGATCACGATCCGGGGCTGGTGAACGGCGTCGCCGTGTGGGCGGCGCCGACGTCGAGCGACAGCGGGTGGGCGAGCATCCGCGTTCCCGCGCTGTGGGAGTCGGTCGGCTACGCGGATCTCGACGGCGTGGCGTGGTATCGGACGACGGTCACGCTCTCCGCGGACGAGGCGGCGCACGACGCGCAGCTCTCGCTCGGCCCGGTGGACGACGACGACATCACGTGGGTGAACGGCGTCGAGGTGGGGCGGACGCGCGGATGGAATGTCCCGCGGAACTATCACGTGCCTGCGTCGGCGCTGCACGCGGGCGCGAACGTGATCGCCGTGCGTGTCACCGACACCGGCGGCGGCGGCGGGATCTACGGGCCACCCGAGCAGCTGCATCTCGACGTGAACGGCACGTCGCATTCGCTCGTCGGTGAGTGGAAGTTCCGCGTCGGCGAGGTCGGGGCGCTGGCGATGGACGGCCAGCGGCTGAACAAGATCCCGGCGGTCGTCTACAACAGGATGGTGGTTCCGCTGCTGCCGATCGCGATCAAGGGCGTGATCTGGTATCAGGGGGAATCGAACGCGAACGACGAGACGCAGGCGCGCGCGTATCGCGGCCAGTTCCGGCAGCTGATCACGAGTTGGCGTCAGGCGTGGAACGGCGGAAAGGAGCCGAACGTCCCCTTCCTCTGGGTACAGCTGCCGAACTACATGCACCCCGACTCGACGCCGACGGCGACGGGCGGCTCGTGGCCGATCCAGCGGGAGTCGATGGCCGCCGCGCTCGCGCTGCCGAAGACCGGCCAGGCGATCACGATCGACGTCGGCGAGGAGAACGACATCCATCCGAAGAACAAGCTGGACGTCGGAAAGCGACTGGCGCTCGTCGCGCGAAAGGTCGCCTATGGCGAGAAGGTGCTCGCGTCGGGGCCGACGTATCGCTCGCACACCGTGCGCGGCGACAGCGTGATCGTGCAGTTCGCGAACGTCGGCGGCGGGCTCGTCTCGCGCGCGAAGGACGGGAGCCTCGGCGCCTTCGCGGTCGCGGGCGCGGACCATCGCTTCGTGTGGGCGAAGGCGAAGGTCGATGGCAATCACGTCGTGGTGTGGAGCGATCGCGTGCCGCATCCGGTCGCGGTGCGCTACGCGTGGGCGAACAACCCCGTCGGGGCGAACCTCTACAACCGCGAGGGGCTTCCCGCCGCGCCATTCCGCACCGACAACTGGTGAGCGGGAACGCGAACGCGGCTCACCGTACGGCGGTGCGTGGCGCGGTGCTGCTCCTCTGCGGGGCGATGCTAGGCGGTTGCGTCCCGCTTCGCACGCTCTTCCACCGGCCGCCGCCGCTGCGCGACGCGTTCGCGCGCGGCTTCCTCGTCGGCGCGGCGGTGAACAGAGCGCAGGTCACCGGCGCCGACGAGCGCGGCGCGAAGCTCGTGAAGTCGCAGTACAACTCGATCACCGCCGAGAACGTGCTGAAGTGGCAGCTCGTCCACCCGCTGCCGCGGACTTACGATTTCGTCGCGGCGGACCGCTACGTGGAGTTCGGCGAGCGCAACAGGATGTTCGTCATCGGGCACACACTCGTCTGGCACAGCCAGGTTCCGCGCTGGGTGTTCCTGGACAGCGCGGGCGCGCCGCTCGGCCGCGACTCACTCCTCGCGCGAATGCGCGACCACATCCTGACGGTCGTCGGTCGCTACCGTGGGCGCGTGAAGGGATGGGACGTCGTCAACGAGGCGCTGAACGAGGACGGCACGCTTCGCGACTCTCCCTGGCGACAGATCATCGGCGACGACTACATCGCCGCCGCGTTCCGCTATGCGCACGAGGCGGATCCCGATGCGCAGCTCTACTACAACGACTACGATCTCGAGAACCCCGCGAAGCGCGCGGGCGCGGTGCAGCTCGTCCGCGACCTGCTCGCGCAGGGCATCCCGCTGACCGCCGTCGGGACGCAGGAGCACAATCGACTCGACTCCCCGCCGGCGTCGGAGGTGGAGGCGACGATCACCGCGCTCGCGGCGACGGGAGTGCACGTGAACGTGACGGAGCTCGACGTCGACGTGCTTCCGGCGGCGGGAAATGGAACGAGCGCCGACGTCTCGATTCGCGCCGTGGCCACACCGGCGACGGACCCGTACCGGCTCGGGCTGCCCGATTCGGTCCAGCACCGGCTGACCGACCGCTACGCGGAGCTCTTCCGCGTCTACTGGCGGCACCGCGACGTCATCGACCGGGTCACCGTCTGGGGGGTGCGCGACGGCGATTCCTGGCTGAACCACTGGCCGATTCGCGGGCGCACCAGCTATCCATTGCTCTTCGATCGAAAAGGGAAGCCCAAACCCGCGTTCGCCGCAATCGAGCGCGTCGCGCGTTAGGCACCCCGTCGCAGGACGCACCTTCTCGCCGCCCATCACCGCCATGTCCGAGAACGCCTACACGCCCCGCCCCGAGCACCACTTCACCTTCGGCCTGTGGACGGTCGGGAACGTCGGCCGCGATCCATTCGGCGAACCGGTGAGATCGCCGATCTCCCCCGTGCGGATCGTCGAGAAGCTCGCCGAGCTGGGTGCGTACGGGGTCAACCTGCACGACGAGGATCTCGTCCCGCGCGAGGCCACTCCCCAGGAGCGCGACCGGATCGTCCGCGAGTTCCGCGACGCGCTGGCGAAGAGCGGGCTGAAGGTGCCGATGGCGACGACGAACCTCTTCACCGACCCCGCGTTCCGCGACGGCGCGTTCACGAGCAACGACGCGCGCGTCCGCCGCTACGCACTGCAGAAGACGATGCGCTCGATGGACCTCGGCAAGGAGCTCGGCGCCGAGGTGTACGTGTTCTGGGGCGGGCGCGAGGGAACGGAGACGAACGCGGCGAAGGACCCGCGCGAGGCGATGAAGTGGTTCCGCGACGCGCTCGACTTTCTCTGCGAGTACAGCATCGCGCAGGGCTACGGCTACAGGTTCGCGCTCGAGCCGAAGCCGAACGAGCCGCGCGGCGACATCTACCTGCCGACGATCGGCCACGCGCTCGCCTTCATCACGACGCTCGCACATCCGGCGATGGTGGGACTCAATCCCGAGGTCGCGCACGACACCATGGCGGGGCTCGACTTCGCGCACGGCGTCGCGCAGGCGCTGGACGCGGGGAAGCTCTTCCACATCGACCTCAACGACCAGAAGCCGGGACGCTACGACCAGGACTTCCGCTTCGGCGCCGTCGATCCGAAGGGGGCGTTCTTCCTCGTGAAGCTGCTCGAGGACGCGAAGTGGAACGGGATGCGGCACTTCGACGCGCACGCGTACCGCACCGAGGACGAGCGCGGCGTCTGGGACTTCGCCGCGGGGTGCATGCGGACGTACCTGATCCTGAAGGAGAAGGCCGCGCGCTGGAACGCGGATCGCGAGATCCAGCAGCTCGTCGGCGCACTGCGTTCGCGCGGCAGCGACGGACGCGCGGAGCGTCTGACCTTCAGCAAGGAGCGCGCGGAGCAGCTCAAGTCGCAGCCGCTCGATCTCGCGGCGATCCGCAGCGAGGGGTACGCGTACGAGCGGCTCGACCAGCTGACGATGGAGATCCTGCTCGGGGTGCGCTGAGGTGGCCGACGTCTTTCTCGGGCTCGACGTTGGCACGAGCGGGGTCAAGGCGATCCTCGTGACCGCGACGGGCGACGTCGCCGCGTCGGCGACCGCGCCGTTAGGCATGCGCACC
>JABFXM010000542.1 GCA_013361745.1 Gemmatimonadaceae bacterium
ACACCCGAACGGCAGGAGCTTCGTCTCGGTGGATCCGGTCACCGGAGGCGTGCTGGCGGTGGAAGACGCGACGACGGCCGCCCGCGGCGCGCGACTCTACAGTCTGCTGTATCCCCTGCACATCGGCGAGATCGGTGGCGCACCAACGCGGCTGCTCGCGTCGCTGACGGGTCTGACCCTGCCGTTGCTCGCGGCCACGGGACTGATCCGGTGGTGGCGACGGCGTCGGCCCGAGCGGGGGCGCGCCTCGGGCGATTGACGGCGCGTTCGGTTCGCACCCGGCGCGCCCCGCGAAGAGAACGAGTCGTGCAGTCGCGGCCCCGTGGGGCGGTCAACGCGTCGTCTTCGTTCGCTCGTAGGTGCCCATCAGCTCCGTAGTGGCGATGACGTGTCGCGAGATGGCTGCCTCGAGCTCCTTCTTCGACGGCGCGCCGATGTTGCCGAGGAGCGCGTCGAGCGCGAAGAGCTTGAAGAAGTAGCGATGGCGTCCGATCGGCGGGCAGGGGCCGCCGTAGCCGGTGCGGTTCCAGTCGTTCAATCCCTCGCGCGTGCCGCGCGGCAGCTGCGTGTCCTTCACGGCTTCCGGAAGCTCGCTCGCGGTCGGCGGGATGTCGTAGAGCAGCCAGTGTGCGTAGACGCGCTTGTGTGCCTTTGGATCGGGCGCGTCGGGGTCGTCGACGATGAGCCCGAAGCTCTTCGTACCGGGGGGAGCGCCGGACCAGCGAAGCGCGGGCGAGAGATCGCTCCCGTCGCAGGTGTACTTCTCGGGAATCGCTCCCTGTGGCTGGAACGCGGGAGACTGCAGGGTGAAGGTCATGGGCGGGCCTCTGGAGGATGACGCGACGCCTCGTCATGCGATGCACGAACGGCGCCGACGTGTCTCCACGCCGGCGCCGTTCGCTCACTCTCGAGAGATGCTAGAAGGTGTACTTCACGCCGAGCTGCATCTGGAACTGGCTGGTGAGGAAGCTCTCCGGCGTCGCGCGGCCGAAGTTCGTGTTGACGCGATAGCTGAACTTCGGCGTCCCGCTGGCCGTGCTGAAAGCCGTCGGGACGAGGAGCGCCTGATTGCCGAACGACACTTCGTTTCGCTGGCCCCAGCTCTTGTTGAGGCCATTGAGGACGTTGAAGAAATCGGCGACGAGCTCGAGCCCCTGGCCGCGGATGGTCGGGAAGCTCTTCGACACGCGCGCGTCGAGCACGTTCGTCCACGGGTTGCGGCAGACGTTGCGGCCGATGACTTGGCCGCGATGCGCGCTCAGGCACTTGCTCCCCGAGATGAGGCGGTCGAGCGTCGCCGCGCTCGAGCCCGCGGCGAAGGCGTACGTCTGTGTCTCTGCGGTCGTCGGGACGTAGAGCCGATCGTTCGTCGCCTTGTCGCCGTTGATGTCGGCGCCGTAGATCGGGGTCCACGGAAGACCGCTGTAGCGACGGTAGATCCCGCTCAGGAGCACGCCGTACGGCAGGTGCGTCGACGGGGAGACGACGAGCGTGTGCGTGCGGCTATAGGTCGCCGGACCCCACTGGTTCCCGAAGTTGTTCGGGTTCCCGAAGGTTCGCGTCGAGTTGAACATGTCGAAGATCGCGATGCAGCACGACGTCGAGCCGTTGTCGCGCGTGTGGTCGTAGGTGTACGCGGCGTAGAGACTCGCCCAGCGCGTCTTCCCGTTGAGCGTCGCGATCCCCTGGAACGACCTCCCCGAGCCGATCGAGCGCTGGACCGCGACCTGGTTGAAGCTCGCGACCCTGCGCGAACCGGTCGCGTTGAACCGTCCCGCGCCGTTGATCGCCGTGGTCGGAGCGAAGACCGGAATCCCGCCCTCGATGGTGAAGTAGGGCGTGGTGTTGAGGTTCACGTCCTGCGCGACATACTGATCGCGTAGCTGCGAGTAAACCGCCTCGACGCCGACGCGCCACTCTCTCGCGACGAGGTGGTCGTAGCCGAGGTTCGACTTCCACGCCGATGCCTGGCGGAAGTCGCTGCTGAACGCGTTCACCTCGGCGATGCCGAAGGCACCACCGGCGCACTGCGTCGGGATCGTGCTCGGATCCTTCGCGTAGCCGGGGAAGTTCGGCGCGGGAACGTTCGCCCCGGTGCACGTGAGCACGCGCTGGTTCAACCCCGTGTTCGCGAGGACGTTCGACGCGAGCACGTAGGGCGTGCGGCCGTAGAAGAGGCCAGTTCCGCCGCGGATCACCTGCTGGCCATCGGCGTTCGGGTCGAAGGTGAAGCCGATGCGCGGCGAGATGTCGTTCCGGTCGCTCGGCCGCGTACGCACGTCGACGCCCGGGAAGTACTTCATGACGCTGTCGTTTCGCGCCGGCTTCGTCGGATACGCCGCGAGGTCGTAGCGCAGACCGTAGGAGAGGAAGAAGCGCGGCGTGACCTGCCATTCGTCCTGCGCGTACACCGCGTTCTCCCAGACGTCGAACTCCGCGATCGGGAGCGACCCGTTCGCGCCCGGGAGCGCGCGCGAGAACGCCGCCGGCACGCCGCGCGCGAAGGCGCCGAGCGAATCATAGGTGAAGCTGCCGAGCGCGTTGTTGTGGAAGTAGTTGTAGACGTGCTCCTTCATCACGTTCGCGCCGACCTTCAGCGTGTGATTCTCGTGCGTCCAGCGCACGTTGTCGATCAGCTCGACCGAGCGCTCGGAGAGGTAGTTCGCGGCGAGGATCGGATCGGAGCCGAAGACGACGTCGGTGCGGACGCTGTCGGTCGGCGAGAAGCGCGTGACGATGTTGCGGATCGTCACCTGCGGCGTGGGGACGCCGAACGCGGGCGACGGATTGGAGGGACGCGGCTTGATCTCCGCCGCGAGCTGCCCGCGGAACTCGTTCGTCAGGTTCCCGAACGCCGACTGCAGCGAGGCGACGAAGCTGTTCGCCGAGGTCTTGTACGGACCGGCGTTCGAGACGAGGTCCGTCGAGGTCGCGGAGTTCGCGAGCCGGTCGTTGCGCTGCGTGAAGTTCAGGTAGTTGTTGCGCAGCGTCAGCGTGTGCTTCTCGCCGAGCTGCCAGTCGACGCGCGCGAAGGCGCTGCTCTCGTCGACGTTCGCGGTGAGAAGGCCGACCTCGCGGCTGAGATCCCATCCGTAGACGCTGCGCGCGGTGCGGATGAGCGAGTCGAGCAGCGTCGGGCTGATCTTGCCGGCGCGCTGCGATGCGATGCTGCTGTTCACGTCGAACACCGCCTTCGGGTCCGCCGCGGTCTGCCGGTCGAGGGCGACGAAGAAGTGCGCGCGATCCTTGATGATCGGGCCGCCGAGCGAGAACCCGTACTGCTGCTTGGAGAAATTCGTCGGCGCGTGGCCGAGGAAGTCGTTGCCCGTGAGGCGGACGCCGCCCACGTCGTCGCGACGGAGGAAGCCGAAGACCGAGCCCTGGAGCTTGTTCGTGCCGCTCTTGGTCACGGCGTTCACCGTGCCGCCGGTGAAGTTGCCGCGCTCGACGTCGTACGACGCGGTGATCACCTGGAGCTCCTTCACCGCCTCGATCGAGTACGAGAAGGGAGCACGATCGCCGCCGCGGGCGTCGCCGCCGAAGAACGACTGGTTGTTGTTCACGCCGTCCATGAGGACGTTCGTCGATGCGGTGCGTCCGCCGCCGATCGACTGGCCGCCGCCGGCGCCCGTGCGACCGAGATCGCTCGTTCCGGGGGCGAGGACGACGAGATCCTTGAAGTTGCGGCCGTTGGTCGGGAGGTCCTGGAGCTGCGCCTGCGTGATGCGCGTGCTCGGCCCCGTCTTCTGATGCTCGATGAGCGGCGCGGCTTCGGCGACCACTCGCTGCTCCTCGAGCTGCACCGTCGCGCTCTGCAGCGTGAAGTCGGCCTGCTCGACCTGCGTGATCGCGAGCTGCACGTTTGCCCGCTCGACGGCGCGGTAGCCGATGCGCTGCGCGCGGAGCGTGTACGTCCCCGGCGGGAGGAAGGGGAGCTGGTAGCGGCCCTTGTCGTCGGTCTGTGCGCCGCGGCGGACGCCCGTCTCGGCGTTCGTCGCGTCGACGGTCGCACCGGCGACGGGGGCTCCTTCGGGCGAACGAAC
>JABFXM010000206.1 GCA_013361745.1 Gemmatimonadaceae bacterium
CCATCGCCGGGGAGGAAGACGGCGAGCACGTGCCCCGGCCGGGGCGAGGGGTTCTCGAGGAGCGGGAGATCGCGCACGACCGTCGTATCCGGCGCGGTGACCTGCGCGGCGACGTGTGCGGCGCCCTGCGCGGCGGAGACGCACGGCGCCGCGACGAGACCGGCCGCGCAAAGAAACCGCGCGATCGCGCCCCGAACACGACGGAGAGCTCTCGACGAACGAACCGACATGAGCTGGCTAACGGGTGACCACACCGCGCACTCCACGGGAGACGAGGATCGAGACGCCGGCCAGGACACGCGGGAGAGCCAGGCCGCCGGGAGACGCGAGATAACGCGGCTCCCACTGGGGGTCGAACTTGTCCTTATACTGCCGAAGCCCCTGAAAGTTGTAGAAGTGCTCGCCGTGCCTGTACACCCAGGCACCGGCGCGCGCCCACATCGGGCCCAGCTCACGCCGCTCGACCCCCGAGAGCGGGGCCATGCCGAGATCGAAGCGCCGGAACCCGTTCTCGTGCCCCCAGAGCATCAGCTTGATGAAGAGAAAGTCCATCACCCCGCTCGGCGCGTCGGTGGTGTGGCGCATGAGGTCGAAGGAGAGCTCCTCGCGGCCACCGCTCTCCCAGACGTTCGCGAACGCGACGATGCGTCCACTGACGCGCACCAGGGCGACCGGGAAGTTCGCGAGATACTCCTCGTCGAAGTAGCCGATGGAGAATCCTTTCTCGCGAGTGCGCTTGACGGTGAGCCAGTCGTCGGAGACGCGGCGCAGCTCGGGGAGAAGCGCGGGGACCTCGCTCGCCGGATGGAGCTCGAAGGTGCCTCCCTCGGACTCGACGTCCTTGAGCGCGCGGCGCAGGCCCTTCCGCCCGCCGCCGGCGAGCGAGAAGTCCGCGAGCGGCACGATCGCCGTCTCGCCGAGCTTGATGAGCGACAGCCCGAGGTCGATGCAGAGCGGAAGCGAGGCGCTGGAGACGGAATAGAAGACCGCCCAGGCATCGTGGCGGTCCGCCTCCTCGCGGAATGTCCAGGCGAGCTCGCGATGCTCCGCGGCGGGTCCCACCGGATCACCGAGCGCGACCCAGCTCCGTCCCGCGACGCCGTACATGATGAAGGCGCGGCGAGACTCGCTGAGGATGATCCGCTTGTCGCCGAGCAGCGCGAGATTGGCGTGCGTGCTCGGCGACTGCGCCGCGATCTCGCGCACGGCGCCCAGATCGTCGGGCGCCTGCGGCGCTTCCTCGGGACGCGCGCCGCGAAGGAGACGGAAGAGCGCGTAGATCGCCAGTGCCGCGACGACGAAGGCGGTGGCGCGGACGAAGCGCGCCGCATCGGCGTGCGTCGCGAAGCGGAGCAGGACGGTGGTCGAGAAGAGCGTGCGGCGGAAGGACAGGACTCCGAGCCAGATGCTCGCGCCAACGACGGTCGCGACGGCGATGATCCACTGGGGCGTGAAGGGCTCGTTCATCAGCCGCGAGCGGCGATAGAACGCCTCGCGCGCCGGAAGCAGCGCCGCGGCGACGCCGCAGAGGATGAGCGCCTCCTCCCAGTCGAGTCCCTTGAGCAGTGACATCAGGGCGCCCAGCGCGAGGAGGCCGAGTGTCAGGTGGTAGGCGACGTCGAGGCGGCGCCGGATTCCCCAGGCGACGACGAGCAGCGCGGCGCCGGTGAGACTTCCCGCGACGTGCGACGCCTCGATGAGGCCGAGCGGGAGCCAGGCGTCGAGGAGCGTGACGCGACTCCGAACCGACGGCGTCGCGCCCGAGAACAGCAGCACCGCTCCCGCGACGAAGGTGGCGAGGCCGAGCGCGTCCGGCACGATCGCGGGGACCCAGCGTCCAGCGATGTCCGCGGTCGCGCGCAGGGGAAGCCGCGTCTGCACCTCGTACGCGGTTAGCAGCAGGACCGCGACGGCGAAGGGGAAGAAGTAGTAGACGAGCCGGTACGCGACGAGCGCACCGAGCACTTCGCGCGCGCCGAGGAAGGGCGAGAGCAGCACGACCATCAGCGCGTCGAAGACGCCGAGTCCCCCCGGGACGTGGCTGATCAGTCCCGCGAACTGGGCGACGAGAAAGACGCCGAGGAAGGGCGCGTACGCGGGGCGCGCATCCGGTGGCAGGAGCGCGAAGAGCACCGCGCCGGCGATCCCCCAATCCGCGACCGCGATCGCGAGTTGCCTGACGGCGGTCGCGGGCCCGGGAACCGCGAGCTCCACCGATCCGATGCGGATCGGCGCATGCCGGGTCGCGCTCCACAGCAGATAGAGCGCGACGAGGAGCAGCGCGAGCACGCCCGCGCCCCGGACGACGAACAACGGCACGCGCAGCAGCGCGACCGTCGTCGTCGGCTCGAGGAGGAAGACCACTCCCGAGATCGCGACGACACCGAGGAGGAAGGTCGTCCCCGCGAACCCCGCGGCGGTGGTGATCTCGGCGGTGGAGAGCCCCCACGCGGACCAGAAGCGGAAACGCACCGCGCCGCCGGTGAAGAGCGGGAAACCGAGCGTCTGACTGAGACCGTAGGCGATGACCGAGCCGAAGGCGACGCGCCGCATCGGCAGATCGCGCCCGATGTAGCGCAGCGCGAGCCAGTCGTACGCGGGCAGGATCGAGTAGGCGAGAACGGAGAAGCCGAGCGCGGTGAGGAGGCTCCGATGCGGAATCTGCCAGAGCGCATTGACGACGTCGCGATAGCGATAGTGCCCGAGCTCCGAGCGAAGCACGTGCAGCGCGAGCGCGACGATCAGGAATACCGCGACCGGCCCGAGCCAGCGCGCCAGTCGTGAACGGCGCTCCGGCGCGGGCTCGAACGCTTCGAGAGGTGCGGGCCTGGTCGTCGTCATCGCGAAAGGTCGCGTGCCGCCAGTACGGATGGAACGATGACCATCGGGGGAGAAGCGCGCATCTTCAAAAATCCCTCTCGAATCCTTGCGGTTGGCTTACTTCGTCCGGCGCGTCGGAACCGCCTCGAGCGGATTCTCCGGCCAGTGGTGCTTCGGGTACCGGCCGCGGAGATCCTTTCGCACGTCGAAGTAGCTCGTTCGCCAGAACCCGGCCAGGTCACGCGTCACCTGCACGGGCCGCTGGGCCGGCGAGAGCAGATGCAGCGTCAAGGGCACCCGCCCGCCGCCGACGCGCGGCGTCTCGACGAGACCGAACATCTCCTGCAGACGGACGGCCAGCTCGGGCGCGGCGCTGTCCGAGTAGTCGACCAGAATGCGGGACCCGCTGGGCACCTCGACGTGGGTCGGCGCGAGCACGTCGAGCTCGGCGCGGCGCTTCCATCCCGCGCGCTCGAGCAGCAGCGCGCCGAGGTCGAGACGCCGCAGGTCATCCAGGCGGCGCATGCCGCTCAGGTGGGGCGCGAGCCATTCGTCGAGGCTCGCGCCTAACGCGTCGTCCGAGACGTCGGGCCAAGCGGGATCGAGTGCGTGGATGAAGGCGAGCCGTTCGCGGACGCGTCGGGCTGCCTCGGTCCAGGGAAGCGCGCTCACGCCGCGCCGCGCCACCGTATCGAGGAAAGCGCCCGCGACGAGGGCGGGATCGGGGTCTCGCAGCGCGACTTCGGAGAGCTCGATCGCGCCGAGTCGCTCGCGGCGGCGTGCCTGCACGGCCCCGGTCGCGTCGTCGAAGAGGACCTCCTCCTCGCGGACGATGTCGCCGGCGAAGAGGGCGCGAAGCTCCTCCTCGCTCAGCGCGGCCGCGAGATAGATCCGGCTCTCGGCGCGCGCGCCATCGAGGTCGGCGATGGCGAGGAACTCGCTCCCGGTGAGCGACTGCTCGCCGGCGAGCGCCGCGCCTCCGCCGCCGCGCATGAGATAGCGGCCCGGCTGGCCCTCGCGACGCTTCGCGACGCGGTCTGGATAGGCGAGAGCGACCAGGCCACCGACGCTCAGGTCCACGCGCCGTGCGCTGCGCGCCGCGGTGTCGCGCTCGGGGCGAAAGCGCTCACGCAGCTGCCGCGCGTCGTCGCGTGCGCGGCGCAGTGCGTCGCCGTCCACGATCAGCGCGTGAGGCGCGCTGGCGCCC
>JABFXM010000519.1 GCA_013361745.1 Gemmatimonadaceae bacterium
CGCCGCAGCCGGAGACGAGCACTTCGCGTCCCGGTGCCGCCTCGGTGAGCGTGGCGACTTCGCGGTACAGCTCCTCCCCCGTCGCGCGCCATCGCCCCATTACCGCCATCTGCACGAGACGCAGCACGGCGGGCGCGGGTGGAATCCGGCCGGCGCCGCTCATCGGAGCGCGCCGAGGTGAGCCACCGCGGCCACGCCGAGCCGCTCCGGCGCGTACCCGCCCTCGAGCGCGCTCACGACGCGACCGTCGCACCAGCGCTCCGCCCGCTCGACGAGTAAGCGCGTGAGCGTGACGACGTCCTCGATCTCGAGGGTGAAGCCGCCGAGCGGATCGCCGTTCAGCGAGTCGCAGCCGGCGGAGATCAGCACGAGGTCCGGCGTCCATCCCGCCGTCGCGGCATCGACGGCGGTGCGTAATGCGTCGACGTACTCGGCGCGTGGTCGCGCCGCGGGCATCGGCACGTTCCACACCGAGTCGTGCGGCCCGCGATCCTCGGCGGCGCCCGTCCCCGGATACCAGGGCCACTGGTGCATCGACACGAAATGGATCGAAGGCTCGTCCTCGACGAGCGCCTGCGTCCCGTTGCCGTGGTGGACGTCCCAGTCCACGATCAGCACGTGATTCGCGCCGTGCTTGCGTCGCGCGTAGTGCGCCGCGATCGCGACGTTGCCGAAGAGACAGAAGCCCATCGCACGGTCACGCAGCGCATGGTGCCCCGGCGGTCGCACGGCGGCGAAGCTGCGCACGCCCTCGGCGAACGCGAGATCGACGCCGTCGAGCACGCACCCCGCGCCGGCCCGTGCCGCGTCCCACGATCCCTCGCTCGCCACCGTGTCCGCGTCGAGCCGGCCGCCGCCGCCGAGCGCGAGGTCACGCACCGTCGCGACGTACATCGGATCGTGCGCCAGCTCCAGCTCCGCTTCCGTCGCGTGGCGTCCCTCGAGGTGTCGCAGCGACTCGAAGAGTTCGGGCTCGTTGCGCAGTGCGCGCGGAATCGCCCGCAGGCGGCCGACGTGCTCGGGATGCCCCCACCCGGTGTCGTGCCGCCCGCAGTCGGAGTGGGAGATGAACGCGGTGCTGCTCAGGCGAAGCGCCTCAGCGAACCGGGCGGCGCCGGCGGTAGGTGACGAGGAAGATCGAGCCGTCCACCGCGCCCGTGGCGGCGACCGACGCCGCCTCGTTCAACACCTCGAAGCCACGGAGCTTCATCACGAGGTTGTCGGGATCGGCGCTCGCGCCCAGCAGCGCGGCGATCGCCGCGCGCTTCACCTCGCCGACCTGCGTCGAGGGTGACGTCTCGATCGCGACCACGTCCCACACTTCGGGGATCTCCACGCGCAGCGTCAGGCTCGGCGTGCCGCCGCCGATGCGGATGGGGCTCGCGCCGTCGCGCGTGCGCAGCTCGGCGACGAAGGGACGCGCGGTCATTGCGCGCTCCCCGTCGGGGCAGCGGTCTCACCCGTGCGCATCGCGTTCCCCTCCGCCATCGGCAGCGTGCTGAAGAAACGCGCGACCTGCATGTCGAAGAGATAGGTCGAGCCGGTGACGCGCGTCCCACCCTGCGCCGGCGCGACGCCGATCACGATCTCCTCGCCGCCCTGGCCGCGGAAGGTCGCGAAGTTCGGTCCCTCGCGATCGAGGAAGGCGGCGTAGATCCCCGCCCTGCGGGCGAAGAACTGCTTCGCGCTCGCGAGCACCTCGGCGGGGGCGAGCGTGGTCACACATTCCTGGAGCGTCTGAACGGTCTTCATGGTCCTGAAGTCTAGTGGCGCGCGCGCGGAAGCGTAGCGCGAGCCTCGACGTCGAGCGGGAGCTCGACGGTGAAGGTGGATCCCTCGCCGGGGATCGACACGAGGTCGATCTCGCCGCCGAGGAGGCGCGCCATCCCGCGCGCGAGGGCGAGACCGAGGCCGGAGCCGCCGTAGCGGCGCGTCATCGAGCCGTCGCCCTGTCGGAACTCCTCGAACACGATCTCCTGCGTCTCGATCGGGATGCCGATTCCGGTGTCCTGCACGACATACACCACGCGCCCGTTGCGGACGTCCACCGACGCACGCACCTCGCCCTGCGGCGTGAACTTGAAGGCGTTCGCGAGAAGGGCGCTGACGATCTTCGTGATCTTCCGCCGGTCGCTGCGCATCTGCGGGAGCAGCAGGTCCGGGATCGAGATCTTCAGCTCGACGGCGGCCGGCTTCCCGGGGGTGACGAGCACCGCCTCGTTGAGCGGGTCGCGCGGGTCGAAGTGGTCGACCGCGGCGGCCGCGTCCCCGCGCTTGAGCTGCGTCAGGTCGAGCAGGTTGTCGATGAGCTCGAGCAGACGCTCGCTCGCGCCCTTCACCTGGCGGAGCGTCGTCTGCTGCTCGGGTGTCACAGGACCGGCGAGCCCCTCCTCCATGATCGACGTGTAGCCGATCACCGCGGTGAGTGGCGTCCGCAGCTCGTGGCTGACGTTGGCGAGGAACTCGTCCTTCACCCGCCGCGCCTCGAGCGCGTGCAGGTACTGGGACTCGAGCTCGGCGTTGGTGTCGACGAGGGCGGCGTTGGCGCGGCGCAGCTCCTCGATGAGCGCCGCCTTCTCCGCCGTCGCCGCCATCTGATCGGCGACGAGGCGCAGCAGGCTCCGCGTCTCCGCGGTGAAGCCGCCGGCGTTGGCGAAGTAGAAGGTGACCGCGCCGAGCACCTTGCTCGCCGCCTGCAGCGGGATGGCGACGATCGCGCGGAAGCCCATCTCCGTCGCGACCTCCTGCCAGTCCTCGAGCGACGGATCGGCGAAGACGTCCGGCACCTCGATCACCCGCCGCTCGCTCGCCGCCTCGCCGCTCGGTCCGAAGCCGAGCCGCACCTTCATCTCACCGAGGAAGGGGCGCCACTTCTCGGGCCAGTTGTACGCGGCGACGAGCGGCATGAGCTCCGAGGCGCCGTCTACGAGATACACGCTCGCGAAGTGCGCGCCGACGAGCGGGCTGACACGATCGAGCGCGAACTGATAGACGTCCTGCGGCCGATCCGCGGTGAGGAAGGCGTGCGCGATCTCGCGCACGGCCATCAGCTCGCGGACCGCCGAGTCCGACGCTCCTCCCGCGCCGCCGTGCGACGCGCCGGTGACCGTTCGGGTGCTGGTCATCGGGGACAAATGTACTGACGGGCGGGTCGGTAGGCCAGTAATTCCTTTGGGGGGAAGATTTTACGTGGGCTCGGGTCGTCGGTTTCCGGTGATCAGCCGGCGATGCACGCCCAGGCGAAGAAGCGGAAGGCGCGGCAACGAGACGGCGATTCACGGCGAGCGATTCACGACCTCATCGGATTCGCCGGTCGTGCATCGTGCATCGTGCATCGCAGTATCGTTGTCACGCCTTCCGCTGGTTCGCCTGCGCGTGCATCTCGCTCGACGCAGACTTCACCGGCTACTTCGCCACTCTCACGATCGCGCCGTAGATCACCCTCACGCCGAATCCCAGCGACGCGATCGGGACTCGCTCGTCGTGGCCGTGCATGCGGTCTTCGTCGTTCTGGTCCATCGGGAATGGCAGAATCCCGAACGCCTGGATGCCGAGCTTGCGCAGGCGGGCGCTGTCGGTCGCGCCGGTGCTCATGTACGGGACGACCGTGAGCTCGGGGTCGGCGGCATGCGTCGCGTCGGCGACCGCGCGGAACATCGCGGAGTGGAAGTCCGAGGCCGGCGCGTCCTCGCTCTCTTCGACGACGCGGAACTCCACCTGCCCGTCGTCGACCGCCGCGCGCAGCCGGCCGATGACGTCCTCAAGGGCAGCGCCGGGGAGGGTGCGAACGTTGAGCGTCGCGGTCGCTTCCGTCGGGATGACGTTCGAGCGGATCCCGCCGCTCACGATCGCCGCCGACACGCCGTTGCGGAGGAGCGCGTCGAAGACGGGGGTGCGCGCGAGCACTTCGGCGCCGCGCGCCTGGCGCGCCGGTTCGGTGGCGACGACCTCGGCCATCGCCTGGCGCTCGGCGGCATCGGGCCAGACGCGCGAGAGCTGCGAGAAGAACTCGCGCGTCGTGG
>JABFXM010000347.1 GCA_013361745.1 Gemmatimonadaceae bacterium
CATGATGAGGGACGAGGGACGAGTGATCTTCACTCGTCCCTCGTCGCCGTTTCTGACCCCTGACCCCTGACCCCTGACCGATGCACTATTGCCGGCAGGGCGCCTTCGGATCGGGCTTCGGCTTGTCGACGATCACGCGCTGGTCGCGGTTGGCGACGGTGCGCGCGACGTCGTAGACGAACTGCACGACGCTCGCGTAGTGGTCGTAGTCGATGTACTGCGGCTCGTCGGTGACCTGGTGGTAGTCGCTGTGCTGGCCGGTCGAGAAGAAGGCCACCGGGATGCCGTAGCGCGCGTAGTTCGCGTGGTCGCTGCGGCAGTAGATGTTCTCCGGATGGTTGTCGGCGTCGAGCGAGTAGTCGATGCGGAAGGGAGTCGTCCGCTTCGCGTTCACGGCCTCGATGAGCTGCGCGTACTCGGTCGAGAGCCGGCGCGGGCCGATCAGCTCGAGGTAGCGCGGGCCGCCGCCGACGATGTCCACCGCGCTGCCGCGGCCGATCATGTCGATGTTGATCTGCGCGACGATCGAATCGCGCGGAACCGTCGGGTGGTCGGTGAACCACTCGGAGCCGAAGAGCCCGAGCTCTTCCGCGGTGTGCCAGACGAAGATCACCGAACGGCGCGGCCGGTCGGCACCCTTCGCGTTCGCCCACGCTTCGGCCACCTCGAGCAGCCCCATGCTGCCCGAGCCGTCGTCGTCGGCGCCGTTGAACACGGAGTCCATGCGCGCCGGGCGGATGCGATGCAGGCTGTCGACGTTGACGTGGATCGACGCGCGCTTCGCCGGGTCGATGTCGCTGAAGGGATCGACCGCGCCGAGCGCGTGCAGCGCCTGGTTGTAGGCGCGGAGCGAGTCGTGGTCGAACGCCTTGCCGTGGCTGACCCCGATGTGGTCGCTGTGCGCGCCTAACGCGACGTACTCGCCGGCGAGCGCGGGATCGGTTCCGGGAAGGATCGCGACGACGTTGCGCGCCGGCGCCGCGGTCTCGGCGAAGGAGAGCGAGCCGTGCACCGACTGCCCCCTCGCGCCCGGCGCGAGCGTGTCGATGTCGCCGCCGACGAGCGCGTTCGTGAGCTTCGTGCCGGCGATGACGAGGACGGGCTGCGCGCCGACAGGGTGCTGCTCGCTGTCATCCTTCAGGGAGACCTGCCCCTCCTCGAAGTACTGCGCCGCGAGCTTCACGATCGCGTCCTGGTTGCCGAAGACGATCGCGACCGCCTGCGGATAGCGCGCGGTCACCTGCGCCATCGCGAGGAAGATCGGAGTTCCCGGCTTCGCGCGGACGACGACGACCTTGCCCACCGTCGCCGCGGCGGGAACGAGCGTCGCGGTATCCGCGAGGCGGCCGGCGAAGACCGCACTCGCGCCCTCGATCGCGCGTGACGGGCCGCCGCGGTCGATCGGCGCGTAGTCCTCCCACAGCGTGTACCGCGGGCCGTTGACGGAGAGCGCCGCGTCGGCGGTGAGGGCGCGGCGCGTGAGAGGCACGTCCTGGAAGAAGGTCCCGTTGTCGCCCGCGGGCCTGAGCCCGATCCGGCGCGCCTGCTCGGCGATCAGCGTGGTCGCGCGGATGTTGTCCGGGGTGCCCGCCTGGCGGCCGCGCATCGAGTCGTCGGCGTAGGCGTAGAGCCGGGTGCGGAGGTCGGCCGCGGAGATCGCAGGCTGCGTCGCGCCGCTGGGCGCGGGCGTCGTCGGCGTCGTCGTCGTGGCGGGAGCCGTCGAGCAGGCGGCGGCGATCGTGAGCAGAAGAAGCTGCGACTGGCGAGGGATCATGACTGGGAAGAGGAGAGACGAGTCGGCGGCGAGCTACGGGCGGGGCGAGCGCGCGGTGTCCCGGTCCGGGGAGCGAATCTCCTACCGTCGGGCCGGAGGAAGGTTGCACGCGCGTCGGCACGGCGCCAGCGGCGCGCGGCAGATCGCTCGTCGGGACACCGCTAATGGACGACCGCGGCCGGGAATGGTTCCCCGGCCGCGGTCTGGTCCCGCGGTCGTGCGCGTCCGATCGCCCCGCAACCCGCTCTAACGGCTCTTCTTGTTCTTCTTCAGCCACGCCTCGGCGGCTTCCCAGGCTTTCTTGCGACCGCCATGCGAGGCATCACCGAAGTACGCGCTCGCCGTCGGGCGCGAGCCGCCGTCGGTCATCTTGTAGCCGACGCGCACGAAGTAGCCATGCGTGCGACGCGACTCCTGGTCGATGCGGCTGATGCCGGGGCTCGGGTTCGACGGGGAGGCGGTGCCGCCGCGCGAGCTGCGCGCGGTCGTCTTCCGGCTGCCACCACGGCTCGAGCCGCCGGCCGTGGAGCGCTTGCGGGTGGTCTTGCTGGTTGGCACGGGTCTGGGGGGTGGCGGAGGATGGAGGCGTCACGTCGGCATGTCCGGCCGCGACGAGTTGCAGATTAACAATCGCTAATCTTACTATCGGACCGCATTCGTCAATACTCAATTTCCGGACACCGCGCACGAACGACGCTTCGGCGGCCTAACGGCGACGCGTCAGACTCCGCGATGACGCCCACCGTTAGGTGCCGAACATACAACCGACGGAGCGCGCGCGCCAATGTTCGTCGCTCGTGTTACAATGTCTTAAGAAGGCGTTCAGCTGCCGTTCAGCAACCATTCATCCACCGTTCATCCGCGGGTCTTTCAGACCTGGAGTCGACCAACGTGCCTGAAAACATCCGTCTCGCCGCGGTCCTCGCGCGCAACGAGCAGGAGCTCCTCAACGACTGGCTGCGCGAGCAGGCGGCGAGCGGCACGCGCACGGTGCGTGTCCTCGGCGAGACGATCGTTCGCGATCAGAGCCGCCGTCTGCTCGTCGCGATGCGCGAAGCATTCGCGAGCGGGCACACCTCGATCGACGACGCCGCGTGGCGCGAGGTGCGCGAGGTCCTAAGCGAGGTCTCGCGGGAGGGGGCGGCGTCGGGACTGACGCCGAGCGAGACCGCGACGTTCGTCTTCTCGCTCAAGCGGCCGCTCTTCGCGGCGCTGCGCAAGGCGACCGGGAACGACGCGAACGCCCTCGCCGACGAGACATGGGCCGCGACAACGCTCGTCGACCAGCTCGGGCTGTACACGACCGAGGTCTTCCAGAAGGCGCGGGAGGAGATCATCCAGCGGCAGCAGTCCGAGATGCTCGAGCTCTCGACACCGGTGGTGAAGCTCTGGCAAGGGGTTCTCGCGCTTCCGCTGATCGGCACCCTCGACAGCCGGCGGACGCAGATCGTCATGGAGTCGCTCCTCGAGCGCATCGTCGAGACGGGCGCCGAGGTCGCGATCATCGACATCACCGGCGTCCCGACGGTGGACACCCTGGTCGCGCAGCATCTGATCAAGGCGGTGACGGCGGCGCGGCTGATGGGAACGGAGTGCATCATCAGCGGGATCCGGCCGCAGATCGCGCAGACGATCGTGCACCTCGGCGTGGACCTGCAGGGGGTGACGACGAAGGCCACCCTCGCCGACGCGTTCCAGCTGGCGCTGACTCGCGGCGGACGGTCCCTGCCGGCCGCGACGCCCTCGCACGGCTGACCGGCGCGACGCGATGGAACGCATCCCGATCCTGAAGATGGGTCCCTTCCTCCTGGTGACGATCCAGGTGGAGATGGACGACCATCTCGCGATGACGCTGCAGGACGACCTCACCGACCGCATCGCCCGCACCGGCGCGCGCGGCGTGCTGATCGACATCTCGTCGCTGACGCTCGTCGATTCCTTCATCGGCCGGATGCTCGCAAATGTCGCGGCGATGGCGCGCGTGCTCGATGCGGCGACGGTGGTCGTGGGGATGCAGCCCGCGGTCGCGATCACGCTCGTCGAGCTGGGGCTGTCGCTCCCCGGCATCCGCACGGCGCTCAACGTCGAGCGGGGGATGAAGCTGCTCCGCGACGCGCTCGCTCCCGCCCTCGACGGTGCGTCGCATGACGCGGGAGCCGCGGATCTCTGACGTCGAGGAGCTGCAGATCCGCGGGGAGCCCGATGTCGTGCACGTGCGGCAGCGCGTGCGGGCCCGCGAGGG
>JABFXM010000323.1 GCA_013361745.1 Gemmatimonadaceae bacterium
GTGTGCCGAACATCGAGATCGGCATGGGCGGCGGTGCGCGAGTCGCGCTCGCGTTCCGGCGCGCGATGGAGAACTGGCGGGAGGACAGCCGCGCGGCTTCGCGGACCCGCGATCACGCTGGTCACGCCAGTCGCGCTGTGGGTCGCGTCGGGATCCATCGTCGCTGGGGCATCACGCGATCGGGCAGGAAGAACGACGCGAGAACGACGGGAGAAGTGCGGGAGTCTTGCTTCAAGAGACTCGTGCTCCGCCAACGACCGCCCAAAAAAGAAATGCGCGCCCGGAGTCCGGGCGCGCTTCGTCCTGCTATCGATAACAGTGCGTTACGCCGCGCTGGTCTGCTGCCGTGCCTTGGGAGGCTGGGCGAAGCGTTCGCCGAGGGTGCGCAGCTGATTGCGCTCCGACTCGCCGAGCTCCGGGTAACGCTGCTCGAGGTAGCTCATCGTCTCGTTGAACCAGACGGTCTGATCCTCGGCCTCGGCGCCGACGACGCCGCACTGCATGATGTGCTGGAACAACTCATCGCGGGCTTCCTCGAAGGGAGTCGGCGCCGCGGCCGGTCTGTTGGGACGATTGTTGTTGTTTCTGCTCGGTTTGGCCATGAAGTATCCGTTTGAGGGCGATGCCGAAATATAACAGGGGCTGGAAGGGGGCACGCCGGCCCGCGCCTCACTCCTGCTGCACTACAACCTACGCATTCATACACCGGACCGCTGTCAGCGATCGCACCGATCCGCGCGTGCGATCCCGTACCGATCTCACCGTTCCTAACGTCCTTCGTCGAAGCCGAGGATGAGCTCCGCGAGCTCGTCGGCCGCTTCTTCGGGGACGAGACGTCCGACCCCCGGGATCCGCTCGAGCCGCGTCTCGCCGCCGATCGCCGCCGTCATGCGTTCGGCGACGTCCGTCGGCAGCCACGGATCGAGGTCGCCGGCGACGATCATCGTCGGTGCCGCGATCGTCCGCAGCTCCTCCTCGTGCAAATCCTGGGCGCGAATCGAGCGCATGACGGTGAGCAGCTGCTCGACCCCGTCGCGGCCCACGAACGGGGCGAGGTAGCGGCCGACGAGCGCGTCGGGCATCGCCGCAGCGTCGGCAACGCTGGCCTCGAGCAGGGGGCGCAGGATCGGCGCGGCGCCCATCACTCCCGTCTGCTGGCGAAGCGGCGCGCGGCGGACCGACCGCTGCAGCAGCTTGACGTCGTCGCCGGGGAGGTCGGAGAGGTCCGGCGGGCTGACGAGCACCAGCCGCTCGACGCGGTCGGGGTGATCGTTCGCGAGGCGGATCGCGACGAGGGCGCCAAGGTCGCAGCCGACGACGAGCGCGCGCGGCACGCGAAGCGCGGTGAGGACCCGGTCGAGGTACTCGCTCTGCGCGGCGATGCCGAACTCACCGTCGTAGGGACGATCCGATTCGCCGTGCCCGAAGAGATCGACCGCGAACGCCGTGTGGTTCGCGACGGCGAGCGGGGGAGCGACGTTCCGCCAGAGGAAGCTCGAGGTCCCGAGCCCGTGGACGAGGAGGATCGGCCGGCCGCCATGGCCGGAGCGGGCGACGTGCATCGCGCCCGGACCGACCGGGACGCGCAGGAGATCGGCGTCGATGAGAGTTGCTCCGAAGGTGGGCGGCACGCGCGCGGACGAGGCGGGTACCAGTGGCCGCCGGAGAATCCTCACCGCCGGAGCCGCCGCGGTCAAGCGGTGAAACGCGATCGAGATGCGTTGCCCACGCGCCCTCCTGCCCCCTAGCTTTGTGAGCGGGCGCGGGACCATCCGCATCCCATGCATCACCCGAGCCGCACAGGCAGCATGTCGGAGCAGACGTACGACGAAGGCCGCAGACGCAACCTCGAGGCGCTCCTGCTCGCGCTCGCGGATCGGATCCGCGAGCTCCACGAGAGTGGGACGCTGCTGCAGCACGCGAGCGAGCTGACGCGGCTCATCGGCGACGTCCGCAGCGAGCTCTTTCACTACGAAGTCCGCGCGACGTACGACACCCCTGAAATCGCCGAGAACAGACGCATCGTCTCCGAGGCGAAGAAGAAAGACGAGGCCGAATGGCATCCGAACGAATGGAATCCGGACGAGGAAGACGATCGCGAGTGGTGAGCAACCAGCGCAAGTCGAAGGGGGCCTTCTGGGGCATCCTCGGCGCCGTCGCCGTGCTCGGGGTGATCGCGATCGCGTACGTCACGGCGAAGCCGAAGTCGCGCGGCGCGACCGAGGTCGACCTGCAGGCCGACCCGACGCGGGCGCGCGGCCACCTGCTGGGCGACTCGACCGCACCAGTGCAGGTCCAGGAGTTCGCCGACTTCGAGTGTCCGGCATGCATGCAGTTCGCGACGCTGACCGAGCCCGACGTGCGCAAACTCGTCCAGCAGGGGAAGATCAGCTACCGCTACTTCGACTTCCCGCTCGACATGCACCGCAACACGTGGGAGGCGTCGAACGCCGCCGCGTGCGCGGAGGAGCAGGGCAAGTTCTGGGAGATGCACGACGCGCTCTTCGCCAACCAGGATCGCTGGAACGGTGAGGCGACGAACAACCCGAAGCCCGTGCTCAAGGATCTCGCGCAGGGCGTCGGCGTCGACGTGACGAAGTGGGAGAAGTGCTACGACGAGCAGCGCTACCGTCCGCAGATCGCCGAGAACCGCGCCGAGGCGATCCGCCGCCACATCGAGAGCACGCCGACCTTCATCATCGGGAACAAGATCCTCCCCGGCGCGATGGGGATCGACGAGTTCACGAAGCACGTGAACGAGGCCGCGGCCGCGGCGCCCGTCCGTCCGGCGACGCCGGCGATGGGCCCGGCGTCGGGAATCCCGGGCGCGCGCAAGGACACTACAGGGGCCCGAAAGTGACGAAGCGGATGCTCGCGGCGCTCCTCGCGCTGATCGGGCTCCTCGTCGCCACGTACCTCACCCTCTTCAAGATCGGCGTCATCGGGCAGCTCGTCTGCTCGGTCGGATCCTGCGAGACGGTGCAGCTGAGCAAATGGGCGACCTTCATCGGCCTCCCCGTCGCGGCGTGGGGGATCGGCTACTACGTGACCGTCTTCGCGGTCTCGGTGCTGCTGACGACCGAGCGCTGGGAGAACGCGCGCGGACTCTCGCTCGCCTTCCTCGTGCTCACCGCGTGGGGCGCGCTCTTCTCGCTCTGGCTGACCTACCTCGAGCTGTTCGTCATCCACGCCATTTGCCAGTGGTGCGTCGTGAGCGCGATCCTCGCGGTGGCGCTGTTCATCGTCGCGTGCATGGACTGGCGCGAGGAGCCGGTCGAGATGATCGAAGCGTGAACGGCCACCAGACACGAGGCCAGTGTCACGACTTCTGAGCCCTGGGCCAGGAGTCAATCACCAGACACGAGGCTAGTGTCATGACTTCTGAGTCAGGTGTCGGAAGTCAGAGGCCAGAAGTCAGCACCGTCCGCTGATCTCTGGCCCCTCTGCCTGGTGCCTCATGTCCCATGCACCGACACCAGCCTCATGGCTCATGCACCGACACTAGTCTCGTGTCTCCCGTCACGCGGCCGTCCTATCTCGACCGCGCGATGCGCAGCGCCGGCCGCGTCGGCTCCTCCGTCGGGATGTCCTGCTTCTGACGCTTGCGGTACGGCACGAGGTCCTGGCCGAGCACGACGAGCGTGCGCGTCGCCACGACGCTGGCGAGCGGCTCGGGGATTCCCATGACGCGGATGTAGCTGTCGATCGCGCGGTCGAAGGAAAGGTCCTCGGCGAGCGTGTCGACGAACATCAGCGCGTTGTCGACATGGGCGCGGATCACCGATTCCTCGGCGCGCGCCTGCGCCAGCCGCAGCCGGCGCTCCGCGTTCTCGGAGAGCTTGCGGGGAAAGATCGATTCCGGAAACAGACGACGGAAGAACATGACCGAGCTCCTGGGATTGCCTGTGTGTTACCCGCGGGAATCTAAGGCATTCGGCGTGCCTGGGCGGGAGGGTAAGGGAGTGAGGAGAGTAAGGAGAGTAAGGAACGGCCAC
>JABFXM010000395.1 GCA_013361745.1 Gemmatimonadaceae bacterium
CGATGAGGATCGTGATCGCGTCGCGGCCGGTGGCGACGTCGCGGATCGTCTCGCTCACCGATTCCTCGGTGAGCGAGTCGAGCGACGACGTCGCCTCGTCGAAGACGAGGAGGTGCGGACGGCGCAGCAGCGCGCGCGCGATCGAGAGGCGCTGCTTCTCGCCGCCGGAGACCTTCACTCCGCCCTCGCCGATCAGCGTGTCGAGCCCCTTGTCGGCGCGGGCGAGGAGCGAGTCCATCGCCGCCTGATGGAGCACGGCGAGACACTCGGCGTCGGTCGCGTCGGGGCGCACGAAGAGCAGGTTCTCGCGGATCGTCCCCGAGAAGAGCTGCGAGTCCTGCGAGACGAGGCCGACGCGCTCGCGCAGCCTGTCGAGATCGACCGTCGTGCTCGGGTGTCCGTCGTAGAGCACCTGCCCCGACTGCGGGATGTAGAGGCCGACGAGGAGCTTGACGAGCGTCGTCTTCCCGGCGCCCGATGGTCCGACGAAGGCCACGGTCTGGCCGCGGTGCGCGCGGACGGAGACGTCCTGCAGCGCCGGCGCTGATGCGCTCTGATGCTTGAACGCGACGTGGTCGAACTCGAGCGTCGCCAGCCCGGTGATCGGCACCGGGTTCGCCGGCTTCGGGTCGGGAGGCAGGGCGAGGATCTCCTGATACTTCGCCAGCGAGGCCTCGGTCTCGCGATAGATGTTGAGGACGTTCCCCAGCTCCTGCAGCGGGCCGAAGATGAAGAACGAGTAGAAGAGCAGGGAGAAGAACTGCCCGACCGTCATCTGACCGGCGTAGATGAGATACAGCATCAGGAAGAGCACGCAGGTGCGCAGCGCGTTCACCGCGGTGCCCTGGATGAAGCTGATGCTGCGGATGTAGCGGACCTTCTTCAGCTCGAGGCGGAGGATCTTCTCCGTCGTGCCGTTGAGGCGCGCGACCTCCTGCTCGGCGAGACCGAGGCTCTTCACGAGTTCGATGTTGCGCAGCGACTCCGTCGTCGCGCCGGCGAGCGCGGTCGTCTCGGCGACGATCACCTTCTGGATCGTCTTCACCTTCCGGCTGAGCACCGAGCTGAGGAAACCGAGCAGCGGCGCGGTGAGCAGGAAGGCGGGAACGATGATCCAGTGGACGCTGAAGGCGTACACCGTCACGAAGATCAGCCCGATGAGCGTAGTGAAGACGAAGTTCACCATCGAGCCGATGAAGCGCTCGACGTCGGAGCGCACCTTCTGCAGCTTGCCTAACGTCTCACCGCTGCGCTGGTCCTCGAAGGCGGCGTAGGGGAGCGAGAGCGAGTGATGGATCCCGTCCGAGTAGAGCCGGGCGCCGAGCTTCTGGATGATGAGGTTGACGAAGTAGTCCTGGAAGTTCTTCGCGATGCGCGAGACGAGCGCGACGCCGACGGCGGCGGCGAGGAGCAGCGAGACGCCGTGGATGAACTGCGGTCGCGTGAAGCTGCGCGGCCGCGTCGCATACCCGTCCACGATGTGGCGGAAGATGAGCGGGTCGAGCAGGGAGAAGATCTGGTTGATCGCCGCGAGCACGAGCGCGATGACCACCAGCTTCCAGTAGCGGCTGAGGTAGGACCAGAGCAGCCGCATCGGGGACATGGATTCCATGGCTGGAATGTACGCTGGCGGTGGAAGGCCCGGAGCCGGGGACAGCGACGGATCGCGGATGGCAACCGCTGGGGCGGGCGGTGCCGTTTCGGGTCGCGTCAGGGCCCGCTGTGCATCCGGGCGTCACGCGATCCGGCAGGACAGAGCTCGACGCGAGCCAGACCCCTGCCCGCGGTGTGCGCCGCACGATACTATCGCGGACCGCCTCGCGTCACCCACCCCGCCGCGCCACGACCCATGCTCGACACCTCTCGCGACCGTCGCAATTTCCTCGGCTATTTCGCCTCGATCGGACTCGGCTCGACACTGCTGCCCGGCGTGCTCTGGGCGCGCGTGATGGACGGCGCCGAGATCACCGCGCAGACCATCGCCGCCGCCGAGGAGATCGCCGGCGTCCACTTCACCGAGGAGCAGCGCGCCGCGATGGTGAAGGACCTCAAGGACCAGCGCGCGCAGATCGACCAGCTCCACGCGGTCCACCTCGAGAACGTGGTGCCGCCCGCGGTGCAGTTCAGCCCCGTGCTCCCGGGAATGAGGATCGACACGGCGCCGAAGAAGCTCGTCGCCAGCCGCGTCACGGCGGGTGCCGCGCCGGCGAACCTCGAGGAGCTGGCGTTCCGCCCGGTGACGGAGCTCGCGGCGCTGGTGCGGGCGCGGAAGGTGAGCTCGCTCGCGCTGACGCAGATGTACCTCGCGCGGCTGAAGAAGTACGACCCTATCCTGCAGTGCGTCGTCACGCTCACCGAGGAGCGCGCGCTCGCGCAGGCGAAGGCGATGGACGCCGAGCTCGCGCGCGGGAAGTATCGCGGTCCGCTGCACGGGATCCCCTGGGGAGCGAAGGACCTGCTCGCGGTGAAGGGCTACCCGACGACATGGGGCACGCCGCCATTCAAGTCGCAGAGCTTCGACTACGACGCGACGGTCGTGAAGCGGCTCGACGCGGCGGGCGCGGTGCTCGTCGCGAAGCTCTCGCTCGGCGAGCTGGCGATGGGAGACGTCTGGTTCGGGGGGACGACGAAGAATCCGTGGAAGACCGACCAGGGCTCGAGCGGCTCGAGCGCGGGGCCGGCGTCGGCGACGGCGGCGGGGCTCGTCGGCTTCTCGATCGGCAGCGAGACGTTAGGCAGCATCTCCTCGCCGTCGACGCGTTGCGGGACGACGGGTCTGCGGCCGACCTTCGGCCGCGTGCCGAAGACGGGCGCGATGGCGCTCTCGTGGAGCATGGACAAGCTCGGCCCGATCTGCCGGAGCGTCGAGGACTGCGCGCTCGTGCTCGACGCGATCCGCGGTCCGGACGGCGAGGACCTCAGCGTGCACGACGCCAGCTTCGGCTTCGACGCGCGGCAGCCGCTGTCGACGATCCGCGTCGGGTACTTCCAGTCCGCCTTCGATCTTCCGGAGAAGAACGAGAAGGGGGAGAACCAGCATCCGACGAAGCCCTTCGACGACGCCGCCCTCGCGGTGCTGCGGGACAAGCTCGGCGTAAAGCTGAATCCCGTCTCGATTCCCGAGGCGGCGTACAACGCCGCACGGCTGGTGCTCGACGTCGAAGCGGCCGCTGCGTTCGACGAGCTGACCCGGAGCGGGCGCGACGCGGAGATGACGCGGCAGACGCCGGACGCCTGGCCGACTTCGTTCCGCGAGTCGCGGTTCATTCCCGGAGTGGACTACGTGAACGCGAACCGGCTGCGGACGCAGATCATGCAGCAGTGGGCGAAGCTGTTCGAGACGGTGGACGTGATCGTCACGCCGACCTTCGGCGGCGCGCAGCTCGTCGCGACCAACCTGACGGGAAACCCGGCGGTGATCGTCCCGAACGGCTTCCGCGAGAACGGGACGCCGGTGTCGATCACCTTCCTCGGCAAGATCTTCGGCGAGGCTGCGCTCTGCCGTGTGGCGATGGCGTACCAGCAGGCGACGGGGTGGCAGCTGAAGCATCCGAACCTGGCGTAGGGGTCGGGGGTCGGGGGTCGGGGGTCAGGGTTGGCGCCTAACGGTTCAGCTGGCGACTGACCACTGGCGACTGACCACTGGCGACTGACCACTGGCGACTGGCGACCATCTACCGGCCGCGGCCTTGCACTCGGTGCGCCGGCTCACACACGGTACGCGCATTGCAATCGCTTCGGGGCGCAGGACGAGCGAAGGACGAGCACCTTCATGCGCGCCGGATCGGGACGCCGTGAAACCGCGCAGCAAGTGGCAGGTCGAAGGAAGGCGTGACGAGCGCCGACGCAGGTGAGCGAAACGCGCGAGGGGCCCGGGCGGCGGTCGAGTCCGGGCCCCTCCCTTGTTAAGGGACCAGGGGTCGGGGGTCAGGGGTCGGCCACTTCCATGTTGCCGTTGCAGTCCCC
>JABFXM010000372.1 GCA_013361745.1 Gemmatimonadaceae bacterium
GGACGTCGCCGGTCCGGACAACGGCAGCGAAGGCGTCGCCGCGCCGTAAGGCGACGGGGGCAACGGGGCGCGGGACGTTCACGTCGGACGCCCGGAGGCGGTGAAGGCTAGCGGAGCCTGACGGCGCCGAGGTCGATGACGTCGCGCGGCGAGCCGGCGGGCACGTCGACGTAGAGGACGTAGGTTCGGCCGGCGATCTCGCCGCCGGTGACGCGAACGGTTCGCGCGCCGGCGGCGAACTCGCTTCCACCCGCGACCTTCGTCTCGCGCGGGCTCCCGAAGCGCCGGTTGATTCCCTGCTTCACGATGTCGGCGAACTCGCCGGCGTCGAGCGGGGTGTCCCAGACCGTGAGCCAGACGATGCCGTCGCCGCGCGCGTCGTGCACGACCATATAGCGGTCGCCGTCCCATCCCGCCGCGCCACGGAGCGCGCCCGCCTGGTCGTGGGTGTGCTCGTAGAGGAAGAGTCGCGCCCCGAACTCGCCTAGCACGTCGTCGTGGACGTGCGTCATCCCGCGCGAAGCGGGCAACGTCACCTCAGTGGGTGCGTCGGGCGGGTTCGACTCGAACGCGGCCGGATGCATCACCTGCTCCGTCGACACGGGAAAACGCGCGAGCGGTGATGCCGTCGAATCGCGCTCGTGCGCGCGTCGCACGAACTCTGCCCCGCTCAGGTACGGGAACAGCAGCATCTCCTGCACGTAGAGCGGCGCCGCCGAGAACTTCGGGAGCTGCGCCTGCTGCTGACGAAGAGCCTGCCGGATCCCCGACCAGCCGCCGAGCTTCTCCGGATCGAAGGTGCCGCCGGTCGAGATCTGCAGCTGCTCGTAGGTCGCGTGACCCTCGATCAACGCCGAAGCGGCGAGCTTGCGATCCGAATCATCGCCGTTCGCGTGCTGGATCGAGTCGAGGTTCACGTACTGATCCTGCAGCGCATGCACCAGCTCGTGCGTCACGGTGACGCCGACGAGATCCCTGTTCGCGCCCTTCACGACGTACAGCACCTTCGGCTTCGGATCGTAGTAGCCGATGATCTGCTCGGTGAGCAGGTCGAGCATGAAGGGACGGAGATGCATCGTGTCGGGGACGAGCCCGAGCAGCTGCAGCGCCTTCTCTTCCCCGGCCATCTCCGCCGCGGGCGCCTGCTCGGCGAACTGCTTCTCGAGGAACGAGCGCACCTGCTCCTTGCTCCGCTCCTCGATCTTCGGCGGGCGCTTGAACTTCAGCCCCGTCACCGCCTCGATGCGCGGGACCGCGTCGGCGACCTCGCGCGCATAGGGTCCTTCCCCGGCGCCGCGGTCGCGGTCACCGCAGGCGACGGTGGCGGCGAGCGCGATGAACGTCAGGCAGACGATTGTCGTGCGGTGCATTGAGAAGCGATGGAGGCGGGGCGCGCTCAGGCGCCGGCGAGATACGCGAGATACAGGTCGATGATGCGGCGACCGTAGAGAAGCGTAACGAGCGCGGCGGGCGCAAGGAACACCCCGAAGGGAACCTGCGGCAGCTCACGTCCACGGAGCTTCGCGACGGGGAACACGAGCCCGAGAAAAGCGAGCGCCCCGAGCGTCGCGCCGACGAAGACCGTGAGCAGCGAGAGCTCGGGTCCGATCGCGGCGCCGATGAATGCCATCAGCGTCACGTCGCCGAAGCCCATCGCCTCCTTCTTCAGCGCGGCCTCGCCGAGCCAGCCGACGATCGCGATGGCGCCCGCGCCGGTGCACGCACCGAGGATGGCGGAGAGCGGCCCGACGAACGGGTACTGCGCATCGAGGAAGAGCCCGACGAGCGACGCGGCGATGAGGAAGACGAACCCCGTGACGGTGAAGCCGTCCGGAATGGTATACGTGCGCAGATCGGTGACGGCGACGCCGAGCAGGATCGTCGCGAAGATCGCGAGCCGGAGCGCGAGGAAGGTCGCGCCGAACCAGTACGCGCTCGCGAACCAGATGAGCGCCGTCGCCAGCTCGACCGTCGGATAGAGCGGCGAGATCGGGAGCCCGCATCCGCGGCAGCGTCCGCGCAGCACCAGCCAGCTGACGACCGGGATGTTGTCGTACCAGGCGATGCCCTTCTCGCAGCGCGGGCAGCGCGACCGCGGCCGCACCACGGAGAGCTTCTCCGGCCAGCGCGTGATGCAGACGTTGAGGAAGGAGCCGACGGCCGCACCGACGATCGCGGCGTACACGAGAACAAGCAGGCGCATTCAGGAGCGGAGAGCGTAGAGAAGAATTCCGGCCGCGACGGCCACGTTCAGCGACTCGACGGCGCTCGTGATCGGGAGCGCGACGAGAGCACGGGCCCGCGACCGTGTCGACTCGGTCAGTCCATTCCCTTCGTTGCCGAGGGCGAGCGCTAGTCGCGCCGGACGCGCGCGTGCGCCGACCGGTTCCCCGTGCGCGTCCGCGCCCCAGAGCTCCGCCCCGCTCGCATCGAGGAACGCCGCGAGCTCGCCGGCGGTACAATGAAAGGCGGGATGTTCGAAGTGTGCACCCATCCCGCTACGGACGACCTTGGCATTCCAGAGGTCAACAGTTCCGGGCAGGGCGACGGTGGCCGAAGCGCCGAGCGCGGCTGCGGTCCGGACGATGGTGCCGACGTTGCCAGGGTCCTGCACGGCGTCGAGCACGAGCAGGGTGAGCGGAGAACGCTCGACGAAGGCGGCAAGGGAGCGCTCGGGAATCTGCGCGATGGCGAGAACGCCCTGCGGGGAGTCTGTCTCCGCCGCCGAGCCGAAGTCGCGCTCCGTGATCGCGAGGTGCTCGACGTCGCCGCGCCGAGCGATGGCCTCGAGCAGCGCGGCGCCACGAGGCGCTTCGGCGAGCTGCGGGGCGCTGAGCACGCCGCGGATGCGGAGGTTCGAGGCGAGAAGCTCCTCGACGCAGCGTACGCCTTCGGCGACGAAGAGGCCCGCGCGCTCACGCGCTTTGCGGCGGCGGAGATCGCGGGCTAAGGTGAGCAGCTTCAATGTCTTAGGATTGCGAAGGATGGAATGGGTCTTGCCATGTCGTCACTCGCTCTCACACCAGCAGGAGAACGCATGCGACGTAACGCATTCGCGGGGCTCGGGCTCGCCCTCGCACTTTCCGGCTGCGGGATCTCGCAGCAGCAGGAAGTGCAGATGGGGCAGCAATATGCCCAGCAGATCAACGCTCAGCTACCGATCGTCCAGGACGCCGAGCTGAATCGGTACATCAACGTGCTCGGCGACTCGATCGCGAAGCTGGCCGACACGCGGGATCTCGACTGGCACTTCTTCATCGTGGACAGCCCGGAGGTCAACGCCTTCGCGGTGCCGGGCGGGTTCATCTACGTGAACCGCGGCCTGATCGAGCGAACCGACCGGATGGACGAGCTGGCGGGCGCGATGGGCCACGAGATCGGCCACGTCGTACGCCGGCACTCGGTGAAGCAGATGGAGAAGCAGAACGCGGCGAGCCTCGGCGTGAACGTCGCGTGCGCGCTGACGAGCGTCTGCAACAGCCAGGCGGCCGCGGCCGCGAACAACATCGGCGGCGCCGCGGTGTTCGCGAAGTTCAGCCGTGAGGACGAGGCGCAGGCGGATCAGGAAGGAATCAAGAACGTCATCCGGGCGGGGATCAGTCCCGAGGGGATGCCGAGCCTCTTCCAGAAGCTGCTCGACGAGCGGAAGCGCAAGCCGGACGCGGTGTCGAACTGGTTCGCGTCGCACCCGATGGAAGAGGATCGCATCCAGGCGACGCAGGCCGCGATCGACAAGTACGATCCGGCGATCCTGCGGTCGCTGACGAAGGATACGCCACTGTATCATCGGTTCGTCGAGAGACTGAAGTCGCTGCCGCCTTCGCCGGTGCAGGCGAGCGGGAACTAGCGTCGCGACCGGGGGTCAGGGTCGGGGTCGGGGGTCGGCACGATAGGGAACGAGGGACGAGTGATCTTCACTCGTCCCTCGGCGCTTTTTCTGACCCCTGACC
>JABFXM010000426.1 GCA_013361745.1 Gemmatimonadaceae bacterium
ACCCCTGACCCCTTATTTCGCCCTACGGCCGAAACGTTCCGGTCCGCGTCTCGAAGTGCCGTCGCGTCCCGCCGAGCAGGCGCACCACGAGCGTGCGCACGCCGCGCGTCAGCGCGGTTCCCGGGTTCCGCCGTCCGCTCACCGCGGGCCGCAGCTCGCCGCGCAGCCAGCGTTCGAGCTCGTCCAGATCGCTCAGCGACAGCACCTCGACGTCGAGCACCCCGTTGTAGTAGTAGCGGTCTCTCGACGGCGCGTTGAGCGGGACGCGCACCGCGCGTCCCACCGCGTCCCCCGCCTCGCTGACGTCCGCGAACCTGCCTAACGATACGGCGCGGTCCCCCGCGATCCGCACCACCTGGTAGACCTTGTCGAGCGGATCGTAGCGGACGATCACGTCCCACGCCGTGCTCGCCGTCAGGCTGTTGAACAGCCCTCCCGTCGACCAGAGCTCGACGCGGAAGCTGAAGCGCGCCGGAAATCCGTTCCGCACGAGATCGCGGAGCTGCGGATCGGCGAGCAGGTTCGTCCCCCGCAGCGTCGGGCCCTCGCGGAGCAGCGCCTCCTGCGCCGGCAGCGCGAGGTCGATCCGCGGGCTCGCCTGCGCCGACGCGCGGCCCGCGCCGAGCGTGAGGCCCAGCGCGAGCAGCACGCGGACGAGAAAGGCCGTGCGCACGCTAGAATCTGTGCTTCAGCCGCACGTACACGTTAGGCGACTCGTTCTTCACCGAGAGCGCCTTCGCGATGTACACCCCGAACAGCGACAGGTCGATCCCCGCGCCGACGTCGCTCTGGAAGGTGTTCAGCGAGGGAAACTTCCCCCCACGCACGCCGAGCCCCTGATCGCGGCGGTCGTCCACCCGCCAGCCGCGCCCCGCGTCGAGGAACACCACCACCGCCGCCTCGGAGTACCAGAGCGGCGCGACGTTCCTCCGGAAACGCTCGAGTCCCAAGTCCACGCGGTACTCGAGCTGCGCGAGCGCGATGCGATCGCACTCCCCCGGCTTCCCCGGCGCCGGCACCGCCCCGTGACAACCGAGCTTGTCTTCCCCAGGAATCGCCTCGCGGAAGTCGTAGCCGGGCAGCGTTCCCACGCCGCCGAGCGAGAGCTGCCGCTCGAGCGGCAGCGGATCGCCGCCCAGCCAGCCGCCCAGCACCACGCGGCCGTTCAGCTGCGTCTCGGGCGAGACGCGATTGTAGCGGCGCAGATCGAGGAACCCGCGCCGATAGCTGTCGATGCGTGGCGGCACGAGCGGTCCGTTGGTCGGCGCGATCCACGAGCGCGTGCCGAATGCGTCGATCTCTCCCTTGCCGCGCTCCAGCTCCGCCGACGCGTACCAGCCCACCCGCGGGTTCGCCGCATCGTTGCGCGTGTCGATCGTCCCCGTCAGGCGGAAGGTATGGAAGCGCCCGTCGTCCACGGTCGGATTCGGCCGCCACTGCTGCGTATCGCGGAAGAGCGTCCACGGGTCGCGTGCGCGCCGCGACGCCCAGCGCTCGTCCGAGAGCGACGCCGTGAGCGACGCGCCACGCGCTCCGCGGATGCCGACGTACGCCGTCCCTCCCAGTCGCGAGTACCAGTCGCGCGGATCGCGGTGCAGCAGGAAGGTCCCGAGCGCCGCTTCGCTGTTCGACACCTGCCATGATTCCACAGCGTCGACGACGTCCTGGAGCCGTCCCCCGGCGAAGAGCTGCACCGGGCCGCTGCTTCGCGCTTCGAGCGTCGCGCGATGGCCGATGTTCTCGCTCGTCCACGCGAAGTTGTCGGCGCTGCGGATCACCCCGAACAGCTCGGCGGTGATCGTCCCGCGCCGCAGCCGCCGCGTGATGAAGGGACCGCCGTAGATCGGCAGCCCCTCGACCCGGTTGTACGTCGCGTTGTTCCGGACGCGCAGCCCGTTGTCCGGCTCCTCGCGGTCGCGGAAGCGCACCCACGCCAGCAGCGGCTCTCCTCCGCTCGTCGGCTCCTCGACGGCGATCGTCTCACCTTCGCGCGTGTAGCGCAGCGGCGCCTGGTAGGCACGCACCTCGCCCCCCACGCGCGCTCCCTCGAGCCCCGCGACCGCCCCGCCGACGACGAAGATCCCGCCGTCGACGCGCGCGCCCGGCCGCAGCGTCACGTTCGCGTTGATCGCGACGACGCTGCCGCGGACCACGCCCGCGATCGTCAGGGGCGCCTCGAGCGCTGCGACGTCGCCCTCCACCACCCGGCCACTGTCGATCGTCGTCGCGGTCGTGACCCGCAGCGCGACCGGCGCGTTGTAGCGCGCCGTTGCCTCGCGCCCGACGGGCGGTGAGAGCGTACCCGCCGCCGTCGGCAGCGTGTCGGGGATCTGGGCTCCCGCCGCGCGCGTCAGCGCTGACGCGCAGAGCAATGCCGCCGCCGTCGCCAGCGCGCGCGTACTCCTCATGGTGCATCGTGTGATCATGTCCCCTCGCGCGGGCGCGCCCGCCGGATCGAGCCTCACCCGTTCCGCCCCTCGACGATCCCCAGTCGCTTCATGCGCCGGTACAGGTTGGGGCGGTCGGTCTTCAGCCGCCGCGCCGCTTCCGCCACGTTTCCCGACGCCGACGACAGCGCCCGCACGATCACCGCGCGCTCGAACTCGTCCAGCGTCTCGGTCAGCGGCCGGTCCAGCGCCGTCGGGTCGGGAAGGGGACCCCGCGTCGGCGCCGCCTCGCGATCGACGGGAAGAACTTCGCGCACGTGCTCCCCCGTCACGTCGCGCCCCGCGTGCAGGATCGCCAGCCGTTCGACGATGTTCGCCAGCTCGCGGACGTTCCCCGGCCAGCGGTGTCGCGACAGCATCTGCAGCGCGTCCTCGCTCCACACCGGCAGCGCACGCCCCGTCCGCGCCCGGTGCAGCGACGAGAAGTGCCGCACCAGCGCCGGGATGTCCCCCGGCCGCTCGCGCAGCGGCGGCACGACGATCGGGATCACGTTCAGGCGGAAGTACAGGTCCTCGCGGAAGCTGCCGTCCGCGACCGCTCGCGAGAGATCCTTGTTCGTCGCCGCGATGATCCGCACGTCGACACGGATCGGCTTCCCTCCGCCGACTCGCTCGATCTCCCGCGCCTCGATCGCGCGCAGCAGCTTCGCCTGCGCCTCGGGGCCCAGGTCCCCCACCTCGTCGAGGAAGAGCGTTCCGGTGTGCGCGAGCTCGAACCGTCCGATCCGCCGTTCGGTCGCGCCGGTGAACGCGCCTCGCTCGTGCCCGAACATCTCGCTCTCGACGAGATCGCGCGGAATCGCCGCGCAGTTCACCCGCACGAACGGCTTGTCCTTCCGCGCGCTCCCGAAATGGATCGCCGCCGCCACCAGCTCCTTCCCCGTCCCCGACTCGCCGGTGATCAGCACCCGTGCGTCCGTCGGCGCGACGCGCGCGATCATCTCGCGTAGCGTGTTCATCGACGGGTCGCTGCCGATCATCTCGGTCGCCAGCCCGAGATCCGCGCGCAGCGCCCGCGCTTCCTGCCGCACCCGCCGCAGCTCGAGCGCGGCCGCGAGTGCGAGCAGCACCCCTTCCGGCGTCAGCGGCTTCTCGAGGAAGTTCGACGCGCCGAGCTTCGTCGCGCGCACCGCGTCGGCGAGCCCCGCCTTCCCGCTCATCATCACCACCGGCACGTCGGGTACGGTCTCGCGCAGGCGTGCGAGCGTCCCGAGCCCGTCGAGCTCACCCGGCATCATGAGATCGAGCAGGACCACATCCGGCTCGGCCTCCCGCGCGCGCGTCACGCCGACGGCCCCCTCGGGTGCCTCGCGCACGTCGTATCCCTCGCTGCCGAGAAGCGCGCCGACCATCCGTCGGATGTTCGGCTCGTCGTCGATGATCAGGACGGAGGGCACGCGCTCAGGGCTGGGGCTTTCCGCCGCGCGCCGGGTCGGGCAGCGCGCCCTGCGGCCCGCGCTCGGCGAGCAGCTTCGTCACGAAGCGCTGCCCCTCGGCGATGCG
>JABFXM010000058.1 GCA_013361745.1 Gemmatimonadaceae bacterium
CGGTCTTGGCGTGCGCAACCTGAGCGTGTCGCCACGTGGCGTGCCGCTCATGAAGCGCATCGTCCGCGCGGTGCGGATCGACGACGCGGCGAAGGCCGCGCTCGCCGCGCTCGACGCGCCCACCGCGGCGCTCGCCGAGATGGAGCTCCGCCGCGTGCTCTCGGCGGCGCTGGCGCAGAGCGCGCCGGTGCGCGACGGGTTGCTCGGCGCCGGCTGAGCCTTCTACATTTCATCTGCTGATGCGCTCGCGCCTCGTGCGCGAGCGTCGTGCTTTCCTACAGATACGAGGTCGCGGTGCCCGTTCATCGCCTGTTCACTTCCGAGTCCGTCACCGAAGGTCACCCCGACAAGGTCGCGGATCAGATCTCCGACGCGATCCTCGACGCGATTCTCGCCGACGATCCGGCGGCGCGTGTCGCCTGCGAGACGCTCGTCACCACCGGCCTCGCCTGCGTCGCCGGCGAGATCACGACGAAGACCTACGTCGACATCCCGAAGATCGTGCGCGGCACCATCGAGCGCATCGGCTACACCGACGCCGCCTTCGGCTTCGACTCGAACACCTGCGCGGTCATCAACAGCATCGGGACCCAGTCGCCCGACATCGCGATGGGCGTCGACACCGGCGGCGCGGGCGACCAGGGGATGATGTTCGGCTACGCGACCGACGAGACGGACGAGCTGATGCCGCTCCCGATCGTGCTCGCGCACCGCATCACGAAGCGCCTCGCCGAGGTGCGGCGCCAGCGCGGCTACGACTGGCTCCGCCCCGACGGCAAGTCGCAGGTGACGGTGCTCTACGAGGACAACGTGCCGGTGCACGTGGACACGGTCGTCCTCTCGACGCAGCATGCCGACTCGATCTCGACCGCCAAGCTTCGGCGCGAGATCCAGGAGGCGGTGATCGAACCGTCGATCCCCGACGAGTTCCGGCCGAAGAAGAAGCTCAAGGTCCACATCAACCCGACCGGGCGCTTCGTCATCGGTGGCCCGCAGGGCGACGCCGGCCTCACCGGCCGCAAGATCATCGTCGACACGTATGGCGGGATGGGCCGTCATGGCGGCGGCGCCTTCAGCGGCAAGGATCCGAGCAAGGTCGACCGCTCCGCCTGCTACGCGGCGCGCTGGGTCGCGAAGAACATCGTCGCTGCGGGTCTCGCGCACCGCTGCGAGGTGCAGGTCGCCTACGCGATCGGCGTCGCGCAGCCGGTCTCGGTGTCGGTGGACACTTTCGGCACGGGCACCGTCCCGGAGAACGACATCACGAAGGCGGTGACGGAGGTCTTCGACCTCACTCCGCGCGGGATCATGACCGCCCTCGATCTGCGGAAGCCGATCTACTCCCCGACCGCCGCCTACGGCCACTTCGGCCGCACGCCGGAGAAGGCGAAGTTCAACGGCGTCGGCGCGACGACCTTCACCTGGGCACGCACCGACCGCGCGTCGGCCCTCAAGAAGGCTTTGCGCTAGGAGGCTGGAAGCAGGAGGCCGTACTCCGAAGGCGAAAACGTTGGCGGCTCGAGGGGCGATCCTTCGAGCCGCCGTTGCTTCCAGCTTCCAGCCTGCTGCCTTCAGCCTCTCGCACGATGGAACGCGACGCAGCGACGGGGTTAGATTCCAGCATGATGGTCGAAGTCGTCGTGTCGCGCCTCGGCGTGGACAGCAGCAACCAGTCTTTCGTCGTCATCCTTCGCGAGAAGGAGGGACGGCGCGTGCTGCTCATCTGGATCGGGCAGCCGGAGGCGGAGTCGATCGTGATGCAGATGCAGGACATCAAGCGCGCGCGTCCGCTGACGCACGATCTCTGCAAGAGCATCATCGTCGGCCTCGGCGGCAAGCTGCGGCGCGTGCAGATCACGCGCGTCGAGAAGAACACCTACTACGCCGAGCTGCATCTCTTCCGCGGCGACGACATCGTCCGCGTCGATGCGCGGCCCTCGGACAGCATCGCGATCGCGCTCAGGCTCGGCGCGCCGATCTTCGCGAACGAGACGCTGCTCACGGATCCCGAAGAGGGAAGCGAGAGCGAGGACGAGGAGTCCGAGTTCCGCACGCCGGAGCCGAGTGCGGACGAGCTGAGCGCGGAGCAGCTGAAGAAGTTTCTCGAAGGTCTGCGTCCCGAGGACTTCGGAAAGTTCAACCCGTGAGCATCGCGCTCGCCGCGCTGCGCCGGATCGCGCTCGTTCTTGCCCTCGCCGTCGCGACGAGCTCCCTCGCGGCCGCGCAGGGTACGCGCATCGTCGACGGCCGCGTGATGAAGCCGCGCGGGACCGAGCCCGATCCGTTTCCGATCCCCGGCATCATGGTGACGCTGCACCGCGTCTCGCGCAGCGGCGGCCGGCCGATCGACTCGACGCGCACCGACGCGAGTGGCCGCTACCATTTCCGCTATCCCGCGCCCGCCGACAGCAGCGCGATCCACTTCGTCTCGGTCGCCTACGCGGGGATCACGTACTTCTCCGCGCCGCTGCGCGACCCGGTGGTACGTGGTGCCGACGCGGACATGACGGTGTTCGACACGACGAGCCGCCCGATGACCATCACTCAGCGCGGGCGTCACATCGTCGTCTCCGCGGTGGACAGCGCGAAGCGGCGCGGGATCATCGAGGTGTTCGAGCTCTCCAACGACAGCTCGGTGACGCGCGTCGCGCCTCCGGGGAGCACGACCTGGGAGGGCGGGCTTCCGCCGCACGCGACCGGCTTCCGCGTCGGCGACGGCGACATCTCGGGGGACGCGGTGCGCACGGAAACCGGCCGCGTGCTCGTCGAGGCGCCCATCGCGCCGGGCCTGAAGCAGCTTTCCTTCTCCTACGACGTGCCCGCGCGTGATTTCCCGTTGAGCATTCCCGCCGAGCATCGCACCGACGTGCTCGAGGTGCTGGTCGAGGAGCCGTCGGGGACGGCGACGGGCGCCGGGGTCAGCGAGGTCGATCCCGTCGAGGTGGACGGGCGCCATTTCCGCCGCTTCATCGGACGCGACGTCGCGCCGACAGCCGTCGTGCGCATCGCGATCGACAGGCCGCCCGCGCTGCCGCGCCGGTACTACATCATGATCGTCGCGCTCGCGCTGGGCGCGGCGATGCTCGTCGTCCTCGCGCGGACGACGTGGCGGCGCGGCACGCGCGGCGCGACGATCCACGGCGAGCCCGCGTGGGCGAACGATCCCGACGCGCTCGCGCGCCGCATCGCGACGCTCGACGCCGAGTTCGAGCGGAATCCGTCGCCGAGCGAGGAGGCGCGCGAGACGTACGAGCTGCGGCGCGCCGATCTCAAGGCGCGGCTCGCGGACGCGCTTGTCCGGCGCGGGCGCGTGGAGTAGATTCGAGCCACAATCGAATCCGCGGACGGGAGCCACGGAAACCGGTGCGATGCCGGTGCGGCCCCGCCACTGTAACGGGCAGACTGCCTAACGCGCGCTCGACACGCCACTGACTCCGGTCGGGAAGGCGAGCGCCGCGGCCCGGAGCCAGGAGACGACTCTCGTCCGCGCCACAACTGATCCTCGGGGGAGGATCCGTGGCGACCACGACGTGGCGCGTCTTCCGTGCCCGCGTGCATCGTTCCGGGCGCCTCCACGAGATGTCGAGGCGCCCGTCGTGTCTTCCCGCTCCACCGTCACTCGTTTCACGCGTCGCGCGAGTCTGCTCCTGCTCGCGCTGGCGGCATGTGCGCCGGGCGACGCGGAACGGACGGCGCGCCCCGCCGCCCGCGTGACGTCGGCCGCGCACGACACGACGGCGCGGCTCGACGATTTCGGCGACCCGGTGAGCCTCGCCCCCGCCGCGCGCATCGTGTCGCTCAGCCCGATGACGACGGAGCTGCTCTTCTCGATCGGCGCCGGCGAGCGCGTCGTCGGGCGCACCGATTACGACGCGTGGCCGGCGGTGGCGAAGCGAGTACCGAGCGTCGGCGCCGGGATCCGGCCGAACGTCGAGCGCATCCTCGCC
>JABFXM010000324.1 GCA_013361745.1 Gemmatimonadaceae bacterium
AGGCGGCCGAGCAGCGCGCGCTGCGGGCGCTGCGGGCGCGCGCCGAGGTGCTCGGCATCGTCTCGCACGACCTGCGGAATCCGCTCAGCGCGATCGGCATGTGCGCCCGCGCGCTCGACGCCGCCACCACGCTCGAGAGCTCGGCGCGCGAGGCGGTGCACACGATCAACCAGGCGACCGAGTGGATGCAGCGGATGATCCACGATCTCCTCGACGTCACCAACATCGAGGCCGGTCATCTCTCGATCGAGCGCCGCGAGGAGGACATGGTCATCCTCCTCTTCCGGGCGATCGAGATGTTCCAGCCGATCGCCGACGAGCGCGGGATCGCGCTCGCGGCGGAGGTCCCGCCGCACCTGCCGAAGGTGTTCCTCGACGCCGAGCGCATCCTCCAGGTGCTCTCGAACCTGCTCGGCAACTCGATCAAGTTCGTCGGCGGCGGCGGGTCGGTGACGCTGCGCGCGGTGAAGGAGCACGGCGCGGTGCACGTGTCGGTGGCCGACGACGGACCCGGGATCCCCGCCGAGGAGCTGCCACACGTGTTCGACCGCTTCTGGCACTCGCGCCGTCCCTCGAGCCCGCGCGGCAGCGGGCTCGGTCTGGCGATCGCGAAGGGGATCGTCGACGCGCATCGCGGGCGGATCTGGATCGAGAGCGTGGTCGGTGAAGGGACGACGGTTCACCTCACGCTCCCGGTGCGGGAGGGATGAGTGCGTCGGCCCGCACGTTCAACCGGGAGGTCATCATGACTCGCACCTCTCATCGGGAGACGCCGGCGCATCGCGTCCCGTCGACCCCGCATCCCGTCTTCCGCGAGCTGGACCGCCGCACCTGCGAGCGCATCCTCCGGCGCAATCACGTCGCGCGGCTCGCCTTCTCCTTCCACGATCGCGTCGACATCGAGCCGATCCACTACGTCTACGACGAGGGCTGGGTCTTCGGCCGCACCTCGCCGGGCTCGAAGCTGCTCACGATCTCGCACAGCCACTGGGTCGCGCTCGAGGTGGACGAGATCTCCGCCATGTTCGACTGGCGCAGCGTCGTCGTGCACGGAACCTTCCTCACGCTCGACCCCGCGGTGCCGGGCGTGGAAGCGCAGGCCTGGGGACGCGCGGTCTCGCTGCTGCGCGAGCTGGTGCCGGAGACGGGCACGGCGAGCGACCCGGTCGCCTTCCGCACCGTGATGTTCCGCATCCACATCGACGAGGTGGCGGGTCGAGAAGCGTCGACGAAGTGAGGGGCGTCGTCTATCTCGCGTCCTCCGACGTCCAGAGCGGCTCGTGCTTCTCGATCATGAACGTCATCAGCGCCTGCCCGTCCCTGTAGGCGACGCGCAGCGCGCTGTCCCGTCCGCGCGTCTCGGTGAGCACGTCGATCGACGCCGGCGCGCCGATGGTGTGCGTGAGCTGGCGGCCCGCACTCCCCTCCTCGCCGAGCATCAGCGAGACGCGATCGTCGCGCGGATCATAGGCGACGCCCGCGAACGGATAGTCGTACGCCTGCACCACCGCGCCGATCGACTGCTCGTCGATCTCGAGCGTGACGCGGCGCGCCTTGTTGCGCAGCGAGAAGTCGCGCAGCCGCGCCGGCCAGTCGTGGCGCGGGAGCGCGATCGTCCGCGGCTCGTGCAGCGGTGAGGACCGCGGCTCCCCTTCCGGCACGAGCAGCATCGACGTCGTCGCCGCGCGCAGCAGCCGCGTCGCGACGTTCCCGAAGAAGAGTCGGTAGAACAGCCCGTGCGTGTGCAGCCCCGTCGCGATCAGGTCCGCCTTCGCGTACGTCGCGAAGTCGCTGATCTCCTTCGCGACCGAGCCGCGGAGCGTCACCGTCTCGATCTTCGCGTTCGTCGGCAGTCCCTCGCGCATCCGGTCGAAGGCCGCGGCGAGCTCGCGCTCGTACGTCGCCTCCCACCCCGGCAGCTCGCGCTCGACCTCGCCCGCCCGCGGCATGACGTGGACGAGGTAGATCGTCGTCGCCTCGGGAAAGAGCGCGGTGGTGAAGCGCACGACGCGCTCGCTCGTGCCGCTCATGTCCACCGTGACGACGATCGTGCGCGGCAGACGCTCCCACGATGGCGCGACGGCGAGCAGCGGCCGGTCGACGAGCTTCGTCAACTCGACGGGGATCTCGTTCCCAAGACGCGGTCGAGACGGGATGCGGACTCAGTCCGGTGACGACGAGGCTCGCGTCACGCTCCCGCGCGACACCCGCGATCGTCTGTGACGGAATCCCCTGCCGCACCTCGGCGCGCCATCCCGCGCGCTCGCCGAGATCCTGACGCAGCTGCTGCGATACGCGCTGCCGCATCTGCGTCGCGAGGCTGCGGACCTCGTCGAGCGGGATGATGAGCGCCTCGGGCGGGGTGAGCAGCGGGGTCACCGGCTCGACGACGCCGACGACCTGAACGTCCTGCGCGAGGCGCTGCGCGAGCTGACGCGTGGCACGGAGCGCCGGCTCGGTCGAGGCTCGCCCGTCGCTCGCGAGTTGGATGGGTCCCTCCCGCAGTGGAAGCGTCTCGGCCCGCAGCACCGGAGCAGCGGTGGTTCTGGTGGTCGTTCCCATGGTGTCCCTCCTGCGCCGCGGCGGGCGCGGTTGCGGCCGGAGCGGGACCTTCCGCTCCGGAGAGTACGTTCGCCGCGCGATGGTGGACCGTCTGTCGGCGGAGCCTCGGTTCGGTGTCGGCGTTTCACGGACGACCCCCCGACGGTCGCCCGACTCCCTGCCCTTCCGGCGCTGCGCAGCTTGGCGTCGAGGTCCGTCGAGCACTGTCGCAGGAGGGTGTCATGGCCACGATCACCAGGAGCACGACCACCGCTCGCCCGCTCACCGCGCGGGTGACGAGCACCGCACGCGCCACCATGCGTGCCGCGGTCTTCGTCGAGAAGGGACGCATCGAGCTGCAGGAGCGACCGATTCCCGCGATCGGTCCGCGCGACGCATTGCTTCGCGTGACGACGACGACGATCTGCGGAACCGACGTCCACATCCTGCGCGGAGAGTATCCCGTCGCGCCCGGACGCATCGTCGGCCACGAGCCGGTGGGGATCATCGAGAAGCTCGGCGAGGCAGTGACCGGCTACAGCGTCGGACAGCGCGTCATCTGCGGCGCGATCACTCCCTGCGGACAGTGCTTCGCCTGCCTCGCCGGCGATCGCTCGCAGTGCGGCGGCGAGGCGCTCGGCGGCTGGAAGCTCGGCAACACCATCGACGGCTGCCAGGCGGAGTTCGTGCGCATCCCCGACGCGCAGGCGAATCTCACCGTCGTCCCCCATGGGTTGAACGACGAGCAGGTGCTGATGTGCCCCGACATCATGAGCACGGGATTCGGCGGCGCCGAGAACGGGAACATCGCCATCGGCGACACCGTCGCGATCTTCGCGCAGGGCCCGATCGGACTCTGCGCCACCGCGGGGGCGAAGCTGCGCGGCGCCGCGCGCATCATCGCCGTCGAGCGCAGCGAGGAGCGCATCGCGATGGCGAAGCGCATCGGCGCCGACGTCGTCGTCGACCCGCGCGCCGAGGATCCGGTGGCCACGATCCGACGGCTCACCGACGGTCGCGGCGTCGACGTCGCGATCGAGGCGTTAGGCACGCAGGAGACCTTCGAGAGCTGCCTGCGCGTCCTCCGTCCCGGCGGCACGCTTTCCAGCCTCGGGGTCTACTCGGGGAAGCTCGGCCTTCCCCTCGACGCCTTCGCGGCGGGGCTCGGCGATCACCGCATCGTGACCACGCTCTGCCCCGGCGGCAAGGAGCGGATGCGTCGCCTCGTCGACACCGTCGCCTCCGGCCGCGTCGATCTCCGCCCGCTGGTGACGCACCGCTTCACCCTCGACGAGATCGTCCGCGCCTACGACCTCTTCGCCAGCCGCCGCGACGGGATCATCAAGGTGGCGATCGCGCTGTAAGCAGGGGTCGGGGGGCCGGGGGCCGGGGGCGGCC
>JABFXM010000393.1 GCA_013361745.1 Gemmatimonadaceae bacterium
GAGCTGCTCGGCGTCGTCGCGATACGGATGTGACGTCACGTCGTGAGTTTCGCCCGCGAACCAGCCGCGGCTCCGCTCCAGCGCGTCTTGCCACGCGTCGTGCGACCCGGCGAGGAAGCCCTGCAGCATCCCCGCGACCGCGTGCACGTCACCGCTCCCCTCGTAGCGGACGACGCCGAGCAGCGGCGGCGTGTGCGTGAAGCGCGTGCGCGTCGTCAGGAAGCGGCCGATCTCGACGTCGGGGTTGATCCCCGGCTCCATGCGGCGGAAGAGCTTCATGATCGCCGCGTCGCCGAAGATGAGCGACGTGTTGCTCTGCTCCGCGCGCACAGTGCGCGAGGGAAGCGCGCCGACGTCGGGGCGCGCCCCCGCGCCCACCGGTTCGACGATCCAGCGTGCACGGCCGCCGAAGGTCGCGCCGGCGGCGAAGGCCCTGCCTAACGTGCGGCGGAACCCTTCGTCGTCCACGGCGTCGAAGAGGATCCCGCGCTCGCCGCTCTCGCATTCGACCCGTGCCAGCACCGCGCCCGGCGTGTCCGCGCCCTCCTCGCGGCGCACCGCGAGCGGAAGCTGGTAGAACGCCGTCCGTCCGCCCATGTCGACGTCGAGGCGCGCGATCGCGTAGCGCGCGTCCCCCGCGCGCAGCTCGACCACGTCGCCGACGCGCACCTCGCTCGGCGCGCGTCCCTTCCCCCCGAACCACCGCCGTTCGAGGAGGAAGGCCGCGAGCTCGGCGCTGCCCAGCTCCGCGAGCGCGTCGGCGCAGAGCGCGTCCGCGAGCGCTCCGCTCACGCGGATCGTCGGCGACGCGGCACTCACGACGACTTGCTCCTCGCGCCCGGGTCGGGTGTTCCCGCGGCGGGCGGCGCTTCCTCCGCCGAGACGAGCCGGAACCAGTAAAAGCCGTGCGGCCCCATCGTGAGCAGGTACGGCAGCTCGCCGATCTGCGGGAAGGGCTGGTTGCTCCAGAGATCGACCGGGACGCAGCCGTGGAACTCCTTGAGATCGAGCTCCACGAACTGCGCGTAGCGCGAGAGGTTGTTGACGCAGAGCAGCGTCTCGCCCTCGAAGCGGCGCATGAACACGAGCACACGGCGGTTTCCCGCCTGGATCGGCTCGAAGGTGCCGCGGCCGAAGGCGCGGTGCTCCTTCCGCACGCCGACGAGCCGCCGCATCCAACGCAGGAGCGACGTCTTCACCCGCTCCTGACCCGCGACGTTGATCCCCTGATAGCCGTACGGCGGATCGACGATGACGGGGCTGTAGAGCGCGGCACTGTCCGCCTCGGAGAAGCCGGCGTTCTTGCCGTCGGTCCACTGCATCGGCGTGCGCACGCCGTTGCGGTCGCCGAGGTAGTAGTTGTCGCCCATCCCGATCTCGTCGCCGTAGTAGATGATCGGCGTGCCGGGCATCGACATCAGCAGCGCGTTCATCAGCTCGATCTGGCGACGTCCCTTGTCGAGCAGCGGCGCGAGCCGGCGGCGGATGCCGACGTTGATGCGCATCCGCGGATCGGTCGCGTACTCGTTGTACATGTAGTCGCGCTCCTCGTCCGTCACCATCTCGAGCGTGAGCTCGTCGTGGTTGCGGAGGAAGATCGCCCACTGGCAGTCGGGTGGGATCGGCGGCGTACGCTGCATGATCTCGACGATCGGCGTCCGGTCCTCCTTGCGCAGCGCCATGTACATGCGCGGCATCAGCGGGAAGTGGAACGCCATGTGGCACTCGTCGCTGTTCCCGAAGTACGGGATCACGTCCGGCGGCCATTGGTTCGCCTCGGCGAGGAAGAGGCGATTGGTGAACTCCGCGTCGAGCGCGGCGCGCATCTTCTTCAGCACGACGTGCGTCTCGGGGAGGTTCTCGCAGTTCGTGCCGTCGCGCTCGATGAGATAGGGGATCGCGTCGAGCCGCAGCCCGTCGACGCCCATCTTCAGCCAGAAGCGCATGACGTTGATCACCGCGTCGAGCACCGCCGGGTTGTCGAAGTTCAGGTCCGGCTGGTGGCTGAAGAAGCGGTGCCAGTAGAACTGCTCGGCGACCGGATCCCAGCTCCAGTTCGACTTCTCGGTGTCGGTGAAGATGATCCGCGTCTCGCCGTACTTCTTCGGGTCGTCGCTCCAGACGTACCACTCGCGCTCCGGCGATCCCTTCGGCGCGGTGCGCGCCTTCTGGAACCACGGGTGCTGGTCCGAGGTGTGGTTGATGACGAGCTCCGTGATCACCTTCAGGCCGCGCTCGTGCGCGGCGTCGAGGAACTCGCGGAAATCCTCGATCGTCCCGTATGTCGGGTGGATCGCCTCGTACATCTGGATGTCGTAGCCGTCGTCCTTCAGCGGCGACGGATAGAAGGGCAGCAGCCAGAGGGCGGTGACGCCGAGGTTCGCGATGTAATCGAGCTTCTGGGTGAGCCCCTTGAAGTCGCCGTAGCCGTCGGCGTTCGCGTCGCGGAACGCCTTGACGTGCACCTGGTAGAGGATCGCGTCCTTGTACCAGAGCGGGTCGCTCGGCGCGTCCTTGTTCGCGGTCCTGGTGGTGATCGGTACCGTCATCGCTGTACGCGGAGGAGGTGTCCGGGCTGCTGCGCGGGATCGAGTCGCACGTAGTTGCGCGCGCCGCGCCAGGTATAGCGTGCGCCGGTGAGGAGATCCTCGACGACGTACGCTTCGTCGGGACCGATCCCCATCTCGGCGATCGGGACCTCGACGGTGGTGTGGTGCGGGTTGGCGGGATCGAGGTTCACCGCGACGAGGATGTCGTTAGGCAGCGGGGTGCCGGTGGTTGTCGGTTGTCGGTTGTCGGTTGCCAGTTGCCCGTCGCCGGCCCCGGACCCCTGGCCCCCGACCCCTGCGTCTCCCGCGCGACGGTAGAAGAGAATGTTCGGGTTGTCCGTCGGGTGGAACGTCAGGTTCGTCGTACCTTGCAGCGCGACGTGCTGACGGCGGAGGCCGTTGAGCAGCCGGAGGTCGGCGTCGAGGTTGCCCGGCGCGGCGAAGTTGCGCGGGCGAAGCTCGTACTTCTCCGAGTTCATGTACTCCTCGCTCCCCGGCTTCACGGGCACGTTCTCGGATAGCTCGTAGCCGCTGTAGATCCCGTAGAGCGGCTGCAGCGTCGTCGCGAGGAGGAGCCGGACGCGGAACGCGCTCCGTCCCCCGTGCACGAGATACTCGTGCAGGATGTCCGGCGTGTTCGCGAAGAGGTTGCCGCGCAGGTACTCGCCCGCGTCGAGCAGCTCGCCCATGAACTGCACGATCTCCGCCTTCGTGTTCTTCCAGGTGAAGTACGTGTACGACTGCGTGAAGCCGAGCTTCGCGAGCGACTTCATCTTCTTCGGCCGCGTGAACGCCTCGGCGAGGACGACCACGCCCGGGTCGACGCTCTTGATCTCGCGGATCACCCACTCCCAGAACGCCGACGGCTTCGTGTGCGGGTTGTCGACGCGGAAGGTCCGCACGCCGTGGCGCAGCCAGTAGAGCAGCACGTCGCGGCACGCCTTCCAGAGGTTCTCGCGGTCGGCGCACCAGAAGTTCAGCGGATAGATGTCCTGATACTTCTTCGGCGGGTTCTCCGCGTACTGGATGGATCCGTCGGGACGGATGTGGAACCAGTCCGGATGCTCCTTCACCCACGGATGATCGGGTGAGCACTGCAGCGCGTAGTCGAGCGCGATCTCGAGCCCGAGCTCCGTCGCCCGCTCGACGAGGCGGTCGAAGTCCTCGATCGTGCCTAACGCCGGCTCGATCGCGTCGTGTCCGCCGTTCTCGTTCCCGATCGCCCACGGGCTGCCGACGTCGTCCGCCGTTGGCGACAGCGTATTGTTCTTTCCCTTGCGCGCCGTGCGACCGATCGGATGGATCGGCGGGAGGTAGACGACGTCGAAGCCGAGCTCCGCGATGCGCGGCAGCTGCTCCGCGGTGTCGGCGAGGGTGCC
>JABFXM010000394.1 GCA_013361745.1 Gemmatimonadaceae bacterium
GTCGTCGGCCACTCCGTGCACGTGAGCGTGCTGCAGATCCCGGCGGGCGTCACGGTGCTCGCCGAGCCCGACGCGCCGATCGCGCTCGTGCAGCTGTCGCGCGCCAGCGTCGAGGTGCCGGTGATCGCGGAGGGCGAGGAGGCCGCGTCGGCCGAGCCGGAGCTCATCCGCAAGCCGAAGGAAGAGGGCGAGGGCGAGGAGAAGTAACACTCGAGGGCGCGCGCCATGGCGGGTCTGCTGGCGCGCGCCCTCGCGTTTCTCCGTCCGGCGCACGATCGCTCCACCGACGAGACCACGGTGAAAGTCATCCTTGGCCTCGGCAATCCGGGGCGCGAATACGAGCACACCAGACACAACGTCGGCTGGATGGTCCTCGACTATCTCGCCGACGTCTGGCGTTTTCCGGCGTGGCGCAAGGACGGCGAGGCGCTCACCTCGAGCGGCACCGTCGGCGGCGTCGCGACGCGGCTCGTCAAGCCGCTCACCTACATGAACCTCAGCGGGCAAGTGCTGAAGCCCTGGCTGCGACGCCCGTTCTGGGCCGCGGCGAAGGACCTGCTCGTCGTCGTCGACGAGGTCGCGCTGCCGTTAGGCAGCATCCGCCTGCGCGCGAACGGCAGCGCGGGGGGCCACAACGGCCTGAAGAGCATCGAGCACCACCTCAAGTCGCGCGACTACCCGCGGCTCCGCATCGGCATCAAGCCCCTCGAGGAGCAGCGCACCATCGGCGATCTCTCCGACTTCGTCCTCGGCCCCTTCGGCAAGATGGAACGCCAGACGGTGGACGAGCTGATGCCGACCATCCGCGCCGCGGTCGAGACCTTCATAAGCGAAGGGATCATGGTGGCGATGAATAGATTCAACCGCGGCGCGTAGCGCGTCGCGCCGGAGGCTGGAAGCAGAAGGCTGGAGGCTGGAGGCGATAAGCAACGCCGTGGCCTCCAGCTTCCTGCCTGCAGCCTTCAGCCGCTGCGACACCAATCATGGATCCAACGAGATGCTGAAGCTCGGAATCGTAGGTCTCCCCAACGTCGGCAAGTCGACGCTGTTCAACGCACTCACCGCGGCGGGCGCGGAGGCGGCGAACTATCCGTTCTGCACCGTCGAGCCCAACGTCGGGATGGTGGAGGTGCCCGACCCGCGGCTGCCGAAGCTCGCCGACGTCGTGCAGCCGAAGCGCACCGTTCCCGCCGTCGTGCAGTTCGTCGACATCGCGGGGCTGGTGAAGGGCGCGGCGGAGGGCGAAGGGCTCGGCAACAAGTTCCTCGCCAACATCCGCGAGACGGACGCGATCGTCCACGTCGTGCGCTGCTTCGAGGACCCCGACGTCACCCACGTGATGGGGAGCGTCGACCCGGCGCGCGACCGCGAGGTGATCGAGTTCGAGCTCGCCCTCTCCGACCTCGCCGTCGTCGAGAAGCGGCTCGACAAGACGCGCCGCAGCGCGAAGACGGGCGACAAGGAAGCGTTAGGCGAGCTTCCCGCGCTCGAGAAGGCGCAGCGCGCGCTCGCCGAGGGCAAGGGGCTCTGGTCGGTGAAGCCGACGGCGGAGGAGAAGGCGCTGCTGCAGCCGCTCGCGCTGCTCACGGCGAAGCCGGTGCTCTACGCGGCCAACGTGACGGACGCCGAGCTGTCGGGCCATGAAGGAAAGCATCTGAAGGCGCTCCGCGCCGCGGTCGCCGCGGGAGGAGAGGAGGCGGAGATCGTTCCCTTCTCGGCGAAGATCGAAGCGGAGCTCGCCGAGCTGCCTCCGGAGGATCGCACGGAGTTCCTCGCGTCGTTAGGCATCGAGTCGGCAGGGCTCGATCGGCTCATCCGCGCCGGCTATCACCTCCTCGGGCTCCAGACGTACTTCACCGCCGGCGAGCAGGAAGTGCGCGCCTGGACCATCCACCGCGGCGACACGGCGCCGAAGGCGGCCGCGGTCATCCACACCGACTTCGAACGAGGCTTCATCCGCGCCGAGACGGTGGGGTACGAGGAGTTCGTCGGCAACGGCGGATGGAAGGGCGCGAAGGAGAAAGGCGTCGTGCGGAGCGAGGGAAAGGAATACGTGGTGAGGGACGGCGACGTGATGCTCTTCCGCTTCAACGTCTAGGGGACGCCGGGCCGGTTACCCCGAGGAAGATGGCGCCGTCCTTACAGCAGACCTAGCTGTGACGGGAACTCCTCTTCCTCGACGGCCCATGTCGACCGACGCCAATCGCGCTTCCAGCTCGCATTTTCCGCCGCTCTCGCCCATCTCCACCGTGGCGGAGGCGGGTGTCTGCACGCACTGCGGCACCGCGCTTCGCGGGTCCTACCACGTCATCAACGAGACGGTGGCCTGCGCGAAGTGCCGATACGCCGCCGAGGAAAAGCAGGCCTCGGGTGGATTCGGGCGCGCGATCCTGTACGCAATCGGCGCCGCGATCGTCGGCGCGATCGGTTACTACCTGTTCGTGAGCCTGACGGGTCTCGAGTGGGGGCTCATCACGGCGCTCGTCGGGGTCGGCGTCGGACAGGCGGTCCGCATCGGAAGCCGCAGCCAGGGCGGCCGGAAGTTCCAGCTCCTCGCCGTCGTGCTGGCGTATCTCGCCATGGGCGGCGCGTACCTCCCGCTCGGCGTGAAGGAGTTCGCGAAGGGCTGGAGCCAGGGAGCCGCCGCGGATGAGCGGGCAGCGGCCGTGCACGCGCCTGACGCGTCGACCGCGTCGACCGCGTCGCGGGAGCAGGCAGCGGCTGGGGAGTCGAACGCCAGCGGCGACGCGGCGAACGCCAGCGACGATTCCACCGCGCTGACCACGCCCGCGACGAGCTCGCGCGCGCTCGCCTCGGCGAAGGGCAGGAAGCCGCAGGTGAACGGAGGGATTCTCGCGCTGGGCTTCGCTGCGATCGTGCTCGCCGGGATCCTCGCGCTCTTCGCGATGCCGATCCTCGTCGCGCTGGGGAGCCCGATCTCCGGACTGATCATGGTCTTCGCGCTCATTCGCGCCTGGCGCCAGAACGTCGGCGTCGCGACCGAGCAGGTGCGCGTCGCCGGCCCCTTCCGCCTCGGCACGCCGCCGGCTTGACCCCGCTCGCGAACGCGCCGTCGGTGGAGGACGCGCCGCCGAAGACACCGGGTGTGCGCGAGTCGTGGCGCAGCGGCGGCTTCCTCGCGGCGCTCGGCGCCCTGCTGCTGAAGTTCAAGACGCTGATCCTTCTGCTGCTCACGAAGGCGAAGCTCCTGCTGCTCGGGCTCGCGAAGCTGAAGACGCTCCTCTCGATGCTCGCCTACTTCGGCACGTACTGGGCGATGTACGGGTGGAAGTACGCGGCGGGGATCGTGATCTCGATCTACGTGCACGAGATGGGGCACGTGTTCGCCGCGCGGCGCTACGGCATTAAGGCGAGCGCGCCGGTCTTCATCCCCTTCGTCGGCGCGTTCATCCTGCTCAGGGAGCAAGTGACCGACGTCCGCGTCAACGCGCGCATCGGTCTCGCGGGCCCGGTGTTCGGCCTCGGCGCGGCGCTCGCGTTCTACGCGGCGTATCTCGCGACGAACATCCAGATCCTCGGCGTCATCGCGGCGTCGGGAGCGTTGATCAACATGTTCAACCTGCTCCCGGTCTTCTTCCTCGACGGCGCGCGCGGCTACTCCTCGCTCTCGCGCAACGATCGCTGGACGCTCGTCGGCGCGCTCACGGGGATCGCCTTCCTTCTCCACGACCCGCTGCTCGCCGGCCTCGCGCTCGTCGGCGCCGTCGCCAGCGTGGTGGGAACGCCGAGCGAGGAAGGAGACAAGCCGACGTTCTTCCTCTATCTGTTTCTCGCGACGGCATTCTCGGTGATCGTCCACGCGTCCGGAGTGCGCCTGGGACACTAGGAGCGGGAAACTGCGGAGCCGGTGCCGTTGGAAGGAGCGGGGCGTGGCGCGGGAGACCGCGGTGCGGGGGGCGAGGG